>JASHSG010000272.1 GCA_030040935.1 Acidobacteriaceae bacterium
AGCGCCGCCACACTCGTTGTCTCTGGCACGCAATTCAGCGGCATGTCGACGAGTGTGGTGACGCCGCCCGCAGCCGCAGCCTGGGTTGCCGTCTGGAAGCCCTCCCAATCCGTGCGCCCAGGTTCGTTGATGTGCACGTGCGTGTCGACCAGGCCCGGCAAAAGGACGCCATCCCCAAAGCCGGTCGTCTCGGCTCCGGGCGGAACATCGTCCCAATCGCGCACCGCCACGATGCGCTCTCCCTCTACGAGAACGGCCGCAGGCTCGAGACCCGCTTCGGTCAAAACGCGGGTGGAACGAAATACCTTTGTCATCCTGTATGTACTTTCGCCGTTCGGGGAGGCCGAGGGCAAGAGACGCGCCAGAGATCTTAGCGGACACTCGATTCACAATCGGCACACTGCAACACAGCCGGCTGCGAGACGCCGAGCTGGCGACCTCAGCCGTCTTATCCGCGCAGCTTGGCCAACAAATCCTGCGGGTGAACGGGCTTGGCGAGAATTTCGAACTCGTAGCCCTCGGCCCGCGCCTTCTCCAGCAAATCGGCCGTGGCGGCCTGGCCGGAAAACAGCAGAATCTTGATGTTCGGAAGGAGCGCGCGAATGCGAATCGCCGCATCAATTCCATTCAGGTCCGCCATGATTACATCGGAGATCAGCATGTCCGGTTGAAAGATCTCTGCAAGCTCGAGCGTCCTTTCGCCCGAATAGACGGCACGGGCCTCAAAGCCGCTCTGGTTCAGAATCATAGCCAACGTATCCGCGATCACCCGCTCGTCGTCGGCTACCAGCACTCTTGGTTTTGTTGGGTTAGGCATATTCTCCCGTGGGGGCAGGGAAGGTAAAGGTTGTACACCGCTCCATTGGCTCCGATTCGATAAGCTTCATCGCGCGGGCTCACAGATGAGCCTTCATTACGACGAGAATGTTACGCTTTACCAGTGTAAAACAGAGTGCGCCCTTTCGGTCAGGCGCGCCAGTTGGCGCCGGAGTCCGCAGGCCGATTGGCCCGGTTTATTCAGCGCCTCGAATTCATCTCCCATCCAATGTCGCCTACTATACTGGCGCAGGCAAGTTCGGGTTTCTGCTGAACACCGGCTTCCGGAGCTTCAGAAATGCAGGAAATGGCCATCCCCAACGCGACTCTCGAAGCCCCACCGGCCGCGGATGCGATCATTCGCGCCCAGAAAGTTGAAAAATATTACGCGCAGCCCAGCCAGAATCGCATCCAGGTCATCTCGGCGACCGATTTGAGCATCGTGCCCGGAGAGATTCTTGCTTTGCTCGGCCCTTCGGGATCGGGCAAATCGACCATGCTGCGAATGTTGACTGGGCTCTCCACGCCCACGGCCGGCGAGGTCTACTGGCACGGCACACCCATCTCGCAGGCCGAGATCAACGTTTCGATCGTCTTTCAAAGCTTCGCGCTGTTTCCCTGGCTCACCGTTCTTGAAAACGTTGAAGCTCCGCTCCAGGCGCGCGGTGTGCCTCCGGCCGAGCGCCGCGAACGCAGCATGAAAATGATCGACGTCGTTGGCCTCGACGGATTCGAGGCTGCCTATCCGAAGGAGCTGTCAGGCGGCATGCGGCAGCGCGTGGGATTCGCTCGCGCTCTGGTGGTCGAGCCCGAAGTCCTCTTTATGGATGAGCCGTTTTCCGCGCTCGATGTGTTGACGGCCGAAAACCTCCGCAGCGAGCTGCTCGAGCTCTGGACAAAGAAGACCATGCCCACGAAGGCGGTTTTTCTGGTGACGCATAACATCGAGGAAGCCGTGCTGCTGGCCGATCGCATCGTGGTGCTGGGGCGAAATCCGGGCCACATCCGCACTGACTTCGCATTGCAGCTGCCGCAACCGCGCGACCGCAAATCCGAAGCTTTTACGCACCTGGTCGACTACATTTACAAGGTCCTGACTCAGCCTGACGTTGCGCCGGCTGAAGCGCCGGGCCAACCGGCGGAGCCTCGCACGCGCGACCAGCGCCAGATGCGCTACCAGATGCTTCCTCACGCCCGGCCGGGCGGCATCGCCGGAATGCTCGAGCTGCTGCTGGACCGCGGCGGTCGCGACGATATGTATCGCCTGGCCGACGACCTGGCTTTTGAAATCGACGATCTGTTGCCCATTGTTGACGCCGCCCAAATGCTTGGCTTTCTCAAGATCGAGGAAGGCGACGCGGCTATCACACCCAGCGGCGAGGTGTTCGCCAACTCCGAAATCCTGCGCCAGAAAGAGCTGTTCCGCAATGCCGCGGTCGAGAACGTGCTCCTGCTGCGCCAGATTCGCCGCGCCCTCGACGCTAAGAGCGACCACACCGTTCCCGAGGACTTCTTCCTCGACATGCTCGATGAGCAATTCAGCGAGGAAGAATCGCAGCGCCAGTTGGAAACTGCGGTCACGTGGGGCAGGTACGCCGAGCTCTTTGACTTCGACTCCGCGCGCCGCCGCTTCGTCATGCCCGACGCGCTGGAAGAAGAAATCGCCTCCACCGGGGACGCGAAGTGAATCTCCCCCACCCTCTGGCTCGATCTCTCGTCATCGTCCGCAAAACGCCGTTCTTCGTCGATCTCGGAGTCGCGGCCTGCGCGCTGGCATTATTCTTCGCCGTCGTCAGCACCGGCGTCTATTGGTTCCAAAAGCCCATCCCGGTGGTGCCCATTTCCAATTCCATCGGCGCCCTGCCCGCCTATGCGTTTTACTCCCTCGTGCGCATGGCGGTCGCTTACTTTCTCAGTCTGGCCTTTGCCGTCTCTTATGGCTATATTGCGGCCTACAACTCGCGCGTCGAGCCGTGGATGATCGCCGTTCTGGACATTCTCCAGTCCATTCCCGTTCTCAGCTTCTTGCCTCCCGTTGTTCTGGCCATGGTTGCGCTCGTTCCCGGCCACCAGTTGGGGATCGAAATGGCGGTCATCTTCCTCATCTTCACCGGTCAGGTGTGGAATCTTGCATTCAGCTTTTACTCCTCGTTGAAGACCATCCCCCGAGAGATGCTGGAGGCGTCGCGCATCTTCCGCTACTCCGGCTGGCAGCGTTTCTGGCAGCTGGAGATGCCATTCTCGGCCATTGGCCTGGTGTGGAACTCGATCGTGTCCGTAGCCGGAGGCTGGTTCGCGTTGATCTTCTGCGAGACCTTCACCATGGGTGCGCGCAACTTTCAGCTTCCCGGCCTGGGAAGCTACATCCAATCCGCGACCAACTCGGGCGATGTGCACGCCCTGCTCGCCGGCATTGCCGCCGTGATTCTCATCGTGGTGGCAACCGATCAACTCGTGTGGCGGCCGCTGATTGCCTGGAGCGACAAATTCAAGTTCGAGCAGGTGGAATCGTCAGAACAGGTAACCTCGCCGATCCTCGAACTGCTGCGCCGGTCCCGGATTCTGGACACTCTGCCCGGCCGCATCTGGAATCAGGTCGAAGAACCGGTTTACCAGCACATGGCGCGAACCAGGGAGTGCCGCGTGGTGCGGCCGCTCGACGAGTCGAAATCGGCGAAGGCTCCGCCCGCATTCTGGGCAGTTGCCGTGGCCATAGTCTTGACGGTGGGCTGGGCCGCAATGCAAGCCATGTTCATGCTCTCGACCATCACCTGGCCGGACCTGCGGCTCTTGCTCGAGGGCGCAGCGGCCACGTTTCTGCGCGTCAACGCCTCCTTGCTCATCTCCGCTGCGTGGACCGTCCCGGCCGGCGTGGCCATCGGCCTCAACCCGCCTCTGGCGCGCATCGTCCAGCCATTGGCGCAGATTATGGCATCAGTGCCCGCCACGGCCTTCTTTCCCATTCTGCTCATCGGCCTGGTCAAGATCGGTGGCGGGCTGGGCATCGGATCCGTCGCGCTCATGCTGCTCGGAACGCAGTGGTACATCCTGTTCAATGTGATCGCTGGAGCTATGGCCATCCCCTCGGACCTGCGCGAGGTCTCCTCGCTCTACCGTTTCACGCGCTGGCAGCGATGGACCCGGCTCATTCTTCCCGGGATTTTTCCTTACCTCATTACCGGGATGGTCACGGCCTCGGGCGGCGCCTGGAACGCTTCCGTCATGGCCGAATACTCTCATGTCAAGGATCGGACGCTCCAAACCATCGGACTGGGCGCGCAAATTGACGCCGCCACAGACCATGGGCGTTTCGCCATGCTCTTGCTTGCCACCATCATGATTTCGCTCATGGTGGTTACTATGAACCGCCTGGTCTGGCGGCGCCTCTACCGCCTGGCCGAAACACGATTTAAGCTGGAAGGCTGAGAGAGCAGCGGGCGTCGGCGGAGTTAGCGGGCTGGCGGTGCCAGGCGAGGAACCGAACACAAGCGGCGATTGATTGAGTGCGGTTTGGATGACCGGCGACAGCTGAGTGGGCTCAACGATGAAACAGATCAATCCCTCAGTCTCGCTCCAGGCAGTTCTCGAAGCGAGCATTCTCGCGGCGTGGCGAACGAACAATCGCGTCACGAAGGAGTTCATTCGGAGATTGCCGCCGGCTCTTTGGCAAACCGCGGTTCCGGGACTTGAACGCCGCACCATCCGGGCGATCGCTGCGCACATCCACAACGGCAGATGCTGGTGGATCAAGACGCTTGGCCGCGAGCATGGAATTCGCACGCCGGCTCGCGTGGATCACCGCCGCGTGACAAAGCGCGAATTGATCGCCG
This sequence comes from Acidobacteriaceae bacterium, assembly GCA_030040935.1. GTDB lineage: Bacteria > Acidobacteriota > Terriglobia > Terriglobales > Acidobacteriaceae > Telmatobacter. The sequence goes on from JASHSG010000272.1 coordinate 4,647, forward strand.
CCTTGAAGCGCAGCAGCGCCCAAATGGAGGCGTTGCTCGCGCTGGGTTTCAAGGCCGGAGGCCGAATCCCGCCATCCAAAGGCTACATATGGCGAAACCTCTCGCTTGATGTTGGCCACGTGCTCACCTACTTCGTCGCGCACGAAGCCCACCATCGCGGCCAGATCGTAATGGCCGCACGCCAGGCCAACCAACCTCTGCCACCGAATGTTGTCGACGGTTTGTGGCAGTGGAAGGTGGAGAAGGGGCGGCTATGATTCGCGTTGGTCTCATTGGTTTCGGTATGGCCGGGCGCGTATTCCACGCGCCGCTCATCTCCTCCGTCGAAGGCCTTCAACTCGCCGCCGTCATGGAGCGCACCTCGAACAAGGCAGTAGAGCGTTACCCGGCAATCACGGTTTACCGCACGCTCGAAGCCATGCTCGCTGACCCTTCGCTCGGCCTGATCGTCGTGGCCACGCCCAACGGAACGCACTTTGCTCTCGCCCGGGAAATTCTCAGGGCGGGGAAGAATGTTGTCGTCGACAAGCCGATGACGCTCACCTCGGAAGAGGCTGCGGAACTGATTGATCTTGCGAAGACTCAGAAAGTTCTTCTCGCCCCGTTCTTTAACCGGCGCTGGGACAGCGACTTCCTGACTGTTCAGAATCTCTTGCATGAAGGCTTGCTGGGCCGGCTCGTGGCGTTTGAATCCCACCTCGATCGCTGGCGTCCCGCGCCCTTGAAAGAGCGCCTGTGGAAGGAAAACGCCGAGGCCGGAGGCGGAACGCTCCTCGATCTCGGTCCGCACCTCGCCGACCAGGCCCTGGTGCTCTTCGGCAAGCCGAACGCAGTGAGCGCCGAAGTAGTCCGCGAGAAAGACGGCCCTGGCGTGAACGACGCTTTCACCATTCGCATGCGCTACCCCGGCGTCGCCGTCACGATCGCGGCCAACAGCCTTTCAATGCCTGCTGCGCCGCGCTTCCATCTGCGCGGGACGAGGGGCGGTTACGTGAAGTCCGGCGTCGATCAGCAGGAGGCCGCACTCGGCAAGGTTACGCGCATCGATGACCTCGCATGGGGCCAGGAGCCGCAGGCCAACTGGGGCGTTCTGCACGTCGGCATCGATGGCGGCTCGGTCACCCGGCCCGTGTCCGCGCTGCGCGGAGATTACCGGCTCTTTTATGCGGGCATTCGCGATGCGCTGCACAGCAAAGCTCCCGCCCCCGCCACCGGCGTCGATGCATGGCGTGTCGCCCGGGTGTTGGAGCGCGCGGCTGAAAGCTCTTCATCGCGATGCGAGATCGTCTGCGACTGGAGCGATGAACCCATGTGAGCGTTCATCCTCCAGGCCGATCGCAGCTCATCGCCTGCTCGGTTCCTTTTCGATGAGCGGCACCCAAAAGCGAAACCGCGCGCCACCGCCAGCGGCGCTTGACGCTTCAATGCCTCCGCCGTGGGCCTTCAGGATCGCGCGCGTAATCGCGAGTCCCATTCCTGAGCCCTTGCGCAGTTTTGCTCCGCGCTTCCCCCTGTAAAACTTCTCGAAGATGAGGGGCAGGTCCTGCGCGTCGATGCCCGGGCCATTGTCCTCCACGCGGAACACCAGTCTGTCCTCCGTGCGTTCGCTGCTGAGGGTCACTCGTGACCCTGGGGGCGTATGGCTGGCAACATTCTCGAGCAGATGGCGAAAAACCCGCGCCAGCAAGTGCGGATCGAACCACGCGGGCTCTTCCCCCTGGCCGGGCGCTCCGGCAGCGTCAGGCGCAATCGTCACCTTGTGCGAAGCCAGAATCTTGCGGGATTCCTCTACGGCCTGATCGAGCAACGCGCGTGGGTGTTGCGACGACATCTTTACCTGAACCACGTTAGCGTCGATCTCGGCCATTTCCACGGCTTCTCCAATCAATTGATCCAATCGCGCCGATTCCTCGTCTATCACGCGCACCATTTCCATGCGTCCGGCTTCATCGAGCCCTTCGCTTTCGAGCATTGTGGTTGCCGCCGCGCGAATCGAGGTCAGCGGCGTGCGCAACTCATGCGTCAGCGAATCGATGAGCGCGGCCCGCAGCCGGTCGGCTTCGCGCGCGGCTTCAATGCGCGTGGAAGCCGCAATGGCCATGGCGCGTGCCACCGCAATCGATACCTGCGCGCTCACCGCGGTGGCAACCTCGAGCGACAGCGTATCCGGCCGCCACGCCAATGCGCCCACAGAATTCAGGCCCAGAACCAGCGAAGTCGTCTGGTAGCCCGCAAACGGCGCGCTCGTGGGACTCAGCCCCTGAGTCATGGCCTGCATGTGCGCCCGCACGCTGGCCGAAACATTGCCGGTCGAAGAGTAGTACCGGTCATATTCGCCCACGTAGAGTGCGACCCCTTCGAGGGCAAAAATGCGGGCGATCGCCCCCGGCAGGTCGCGAAGCAGGCGATCGGCGTCTTCAAAGAGCATCATCTCCTGGCTCAGGGCGTAAAGCTTTCCCACATCCTCCTGGCGCTGCTCGGCGCGGATGGTTTGCTTCCGCGCGCGCTCCGCGAGCCGGCTTACAACCACACAACTGATCGCAAACGAAACCATGGCAACCCATTGCTGGGCGCCCTCGATCCAGAAAGTGTGTAGGGGGGGCAAAAAGAAATAGTCGAAGCAAATGGCGCATAGAATCGCGGTGTAAATGGAAAGCACGATTCCGGCCTGTGCCGCCCACCAAACCACCAGAACCAGGAAAACCATCCCCGCGGTGGTGGAGTTGGCGCGCAGCCACACCATCAGGAAAGTGCTCACGCCCGCTACGGCCGTAACCGCGAGCCAGCGAACAGCCTGCCTTGCATAGGCCGGTGCGCCCATGGTCTTCTCCACGGGAATCATACCTGCGCGCGGCGATTTCTGAAATGCCGCGCTGAAATGTTGTAAGCTTTTCAGGGATGAAAGATACGGCAAATGCCCGGAAGAATTCTGGTTGTTGACGACGAGTCACAGATTACGAGGGTGCTGCGCGCCGCCCTCTCAGCGCAGGGATACGACGTTCGCACTGCCAACGATCCGGAAGAGGGACTCCGACTTTTTCGCGACTGGCCGCCCGATCTGGTCATAACGGACCTGATGATGCCCGCCATGAGCGGTGTTGAAGTGTGCCGATCCATCCGCGCCCGAAGCACAACGCCCGTGCTTGTCTTGTCGGTCCGCGAGCATGAACGGTCGAAGGTAGAAGCGCTCGACGCGGGAGCCGACGACTACGTCACCAAGCCCTTCAGCATTCAGGAACTTCTGGCGCGCGTAAGGGCGCATCTCCGGCGAGCGCCGGAGCGCATTACAGCGGCTCTTGAAGAGGGCGACTTTGTAATCGATGCGCGTGCGCACACAATTTTGGTGCAGGGCAAGCCTGTCCACCTGACCCCCAAGGAGTTCGATCTGCTCCTCCACCTGGCCCGTAACCCGGGAAAGGTGATGACGCATCGTGCGCTGCTGACGGCCGTCTGGGGTGCGCAATCGGCGCACCAACCGGAGTACCTGCGCGTCTTCGTAGGCCAGTTGCGCAAAAAGCTCGAGGGCGAAACCGGCCGACAGTACATCCAGACTGAGCCATGGGTCGGCTATCGTTTTGTTCCCGAGGGTTGGACCGGCACCGAGGATTGACCTGCAAGGCCGCATTTCACCCCGCAGGCCTGGCTCCTTTGTGCACATGAATTTCAACGACTTCCTGGCGTAAAACATCGATCCTTACGAAATCTTTAGATTTTCTTTTCGATTCTCAAACCCGCCCGGAGACAGAATCAGAATGGAACGACGCTGGCTGCGTCGGTTGAACGCTCCTGTGTGTTGTCCCAGCGCGATCAGGTTGGAAACACAATGGGCGCACAACAGGTTCGTTCATGGAGCCTATCCGGCACTCGTTCGTATGCAAAGAGGACAACCTGCATGCAGGATGCACAGATGCTGCTTTTCACCGTGGTTTTCTTCGCCGTGGCGTTTCTCTACGTCAAGGCTTGTCAAAAGCTGAGGTAGCCCATGCACATGGATTGGATCGCCGCGACGGGACTCATCCTCTCAATCCTTCTGATGGTGTATCTCACCGTCGCACTGCTGTTCCCGGAGAAGTTCTGACATGTCCGTAAACGGCTGGCTGCAATTTGCCATCTACTCTGTAATTCTGCTTGTATCGGTGCGCCCCGTCGGCATCTACATGGCGCGCGTCATCGAGGGCGAGCGCACCTGGCTTGACCCGGTCCTGCGCCCCTTCGAGCGAATCATCTACAAGCTCTGCGCCGTGAAAGCCGACAAGGAAATGAACTGGCGCGATTACGCCTTGGCTCTGCTCGGTTTCTCGGCCGTGACCATGTTGCTCACGTACGCCATTGAGCGGCTGCAATATTACCTGCCATGGAACCCGCAGCACCTGGCCGGTGTGGGAACCGATCTCGCCTTCAACACGGCCGCCAGCTTTACGACGAATACAAACTGGCAGTTCTACACACCCGAATCCACCATGAGCTATCTCACCGAGATGGTCGGCCTGGCGACGCACAACTTCTGGTCGGCTGCGGCAGGCATCGTGGTGGCGATTGCACTGATCCGCGGCATCAAGCGGACCAGCTCTGGCACGATCGGAAACTTCTGGGTCGACATGACGCGGACGCTGCTCTATATCCTCACCCCTGCGTGCATCCTCTACGCGTTGCTGCTGGTGTGGCAGGGCGTCCCGCAAAATCTCAGCGCTTACACGGTCGCTCATCCGCTCGAGCAGCCGTCTCAGACGCAAACCATCGGCCAGGGCCCGGTTGCCTCGCAGGAAGCCATCAAGATGCTGGGCACAAACGGCGGCGGATTTTATAACGCCAATAGCGCCCATCCCTTTGAGAACCCGACGCCGCTTTCGAATTACATCCAGATTTTGTCCATCTTCGTCATCGGCGCCGGCCTCACCTACACTCTCGGCCGCATGAGCGGCTCTCGCGGCCACGGCTGGGCCGTCTTCGCAGCCATGTACGTGATGTTCGCGGCCGGCTTCGCGGTCTGCTATTGGGCCGAGGCGCATCCTTACAACATGATTCATGGAACCCAGCAGGCGCGCACCGCAACCGCGCCTGGAGGCAACATGGAGGGCAAGGAAGTCCGCAACGGCATCGCCGAGAGCGCGCTTTTCGCCACCATCACCACCGACGCCAGTTGCGGCGCCGTGAATGGCATGCACGACAGCTTCACCCCGCTCGGCGGCATGATTCCGCTCTCCAACATCATGCTCGGCGAAGTAGTCTTCGGCGGGGTAGGCGCCGGCATGTACGGAATGTTGATCTACGTTGTGCTCGCGGTTTTCATCGCCGGCCTGATGGTCGGCCGCACGCCGGAATATCTGGGCAAGAAGATCGAATCCTATGACGTGAAGATGGCCATGCTCTACGCGCTCATCTTCCCCCTCGTCATCCTCACCTTCGCCGCGATCTTCGTTCTCATCCCGCAAGGTCTCTCGGTGACCAACAACCCGGGCCCACATGGATTCACCGAGATTCTCTACTCCTTCGTTTCCGGCGCCGGCAACAACGGTTCCGCATTTGCAGGCCTCGGGACCAACTGGTGGTACAACATCGCGATGGCCTGGGACATGCTCATCGGTCGCTTCCTCATGATGATTCCCGTCCTTGCCCTGGCCGGAAACCTCGCAAAGAAGAAGAGCGTCCCTCCTTCGCCCGGAACCTTTCCGGTCAACACGCCGCTGTTTGCCGTCCTGCTGGTCGGCACTGTCCTGATCGTCGGTGCGCTCACATTCTTCCCGGCCTTGAGTCTCGGCCCGATCTTGGAACACCTTTTACTGCAGGCCGGCAAGGTCTTTTAGCCGGTCAACCGGGGACCACGAACCACAAACTGTGAACTGAAATCTCGAGCTACGAGCTCTGAACTAGGAATCGACAAAGCTATGGCTGAAAAAACGAGTCTCTGGAACGGCAAGATTGTCGCCCAGGCAACGCTGGATAGCTTTCGCAAGCTCGATCCGCGCTGGATGATCAAGAATCCGGTGATGTTCGTCGTCGAAGTGGGCAGCGTGCTCACCTCATTACTGCTCGTCGAAAACTACAGACATCATCCCGGATCGTTCTTTTTCAACCTGCAGATCACGCTTTGGCTATGGTTCACGGTGCTGTTCGCCAACTTTGCCGAAGCCATGGCCGAAGGCCGCGGAAAGGCTCAGGCCGACACGCTGCGCAAGGCCAAAGGCGAGACCATCGCCAGGCGCTACAAGGCGGACGGCAGCTTTGAAGAAGTCGTCAGCGGAGACTTGCGTGCGGGGGACCTGATTTACGTTGAAGCGGGCAAATACATTGCCGGCGACGGCGAAGTGATCGAAGGCGTGGCGTCGGTCGATGAGTCAGCCATCACTGGCGAATCCGCCCCGGTCATTCGCGAGGCGGGCGGCGACCGTTCCGCTGTCACCGGCGGTACCAGAGTCCTCTCCGACTGGATCAAGGTGAAAATCACCTCCAATCCTGGCGAGACCTTTCTCGATCGCATGATCGCGCTCGTGGAAGGAGCGACGCGCCAGAAGACGCCCAATGAGATTGCGCTCAGCATTCTCCTCTCCGGCCTTACCATCATTTTCCTGCTCGCCGTGGTGACGCTCCAACCGTTCGCAATCTACTCCAGCGCGCCGCAAACCGTCTTCGTTCTCGTGTCGCTTCTGGTTTGCCTCATTCCTACCACCATTGGCGGCCTGCTTTCGGCGATCGGCATCGCCGGCATGGATCGGCTGGTGCAGTACAACGTGCTGGCCATGAGCGGACGTGCAGTCGAGGCCGCCGGCGACGTGAATACATTGCTCCTCGACAAAACCGGCACCATCACCCTCGGCAATCGTCAGGCAACCGAGTTTCTGCCTGCGCCCGACGTGAGCAATGAGCGGCTGGCGAATGCGGCGCAGCTTGCGTCGCTCTCCGATGAAACTCCCGAGGGCCGCTCCATCGTTGTCCTCGCCAAGGAGAGGTATAACCTGCGCGGCCGCGATCTGGCCGGCATTCACGCTGAGTTTGTTCCCTTCACGGCGCAGACCCGCATGAGCGGCGTGAATCTTCCCGGGACGCGCATCCGCAAAGGCTCTGTCGATGCCATCGCTCGCTTCCTTGAAGAACAAGGCTCCTCGTTGCCGCAAAAAGTTCGCGACAACGTGGAAGAAATCGCGCGCCAGGGCGGTACCCCGCTGGTCGTGGCCGAGAACGCCTCAGCGCTCGGCGTGATCTACCTGAAAGATGTCGTCAAGGGCGGCCTGAAAGATCGCCTCGCTCGTCTGCGCGCCATGGGCATCCGCACCATCATGATTACCGGCGACAACCCGCTCACCGCCGCGGTCATCGCGCGCGAGGCAGGTGTCGACGACTTTCTCGCCGAGGCCAAGCCCAAAGACAAGATGGACCTGATCAAGCGCGAGCAAGGGAAGGGCAAGCTCGTCGCCATGACCGGCGACGGCACCAACGACGCTCCTGCCCTCGCACAGGCCGATGTCGGCGTGGCCATGAACTCCGGCACGCAGGCCGCCAAGGAAGCCGGCAACATGGTCGATCTCGATTCCAATCCCACCAAGCTCATCGAAATCGTCGAGATCGGAAAGCAGCTCCTCATGACGCGCGGCGCTCTCACCACCTTCTCCATCGCCAACGACGTAGCCAAGTACTTCGCCATCATTCCCGCCATGTTCGCTGGAGTCTTCCCCGTGCTCGGCGCGCTCAACATCATGTATCTGCACTCGCCGCAGTCGGCCATTCTCTCCGCCGTCATCTTCAACGCGGTCATCATTGTGGCGCTCATTCCACTGGCGCTGAAGGGCGT
>JASHSG010000273.1 GCA_030040935.1 Acidobacteriaceae bacterium
GTACTGTGGGTGCGGCCGGTAGAGGGAGCGTGGACGGAAGACCGGACAGTAAAATAGCAGCGGTTGATTCGGACGAGGCGCTACTTGACACGATAGCTATAGAGCACTGCGTCTCCCAAATCCTGGTGGACCTCAAGATCCTCCAGCCCCTTTTTCGCGCTCGCCGGTAACGCCTTGCCCGCCTCAAACACAATCGCCTCGCCGTTCCACTCACCCACCAGCGTTTCTGAAACGAAGCGATATGTCGCCGTCGCCTTGGGCACGGAAACGAAGAGAACATCGCCCGAGTGCCAGTCAGTGCCCGGGCCGCCATGCGATGCCGGAACGAGATCGTGCACCTCCAGATTCACCCTGAGCGTGACCGCGGGCCCGTGAGTCAAAATCCGATACTCGACCGTGTTGAGATCGCGGATGGCGAAATCCACGCGGTCGAGCGCATCGCAGCCGTGTTGTTGCTGGGCCTCTTCATCGCATTCCTGCTTTGGTTTGCCGAAGGCCTCAATCGTGTACTGTTGCGGAATGGTCAGGGACCCCGTGGTTTCGGCGGGCGCAAGCCTGCTTCCGGCCTTCACGTCAATCGGGGGCGGCGGATTCAGCAAGTGCGTGCTTTCCGTTGGGTCGATGGTCGTGACCACCAGCGAATAGCTGCCCACTCTGGGCGGTTCTGGCTTGGCAGCCGCGCCACTCGCGCCTGCGCCATTGGTGCCCGCGGAGCTCTGCTGCGCCCGGATGGCTCCGGTGCACGTCGGCGCGAGAATCAATGCAGCGGCGATCAACCAACGCCCGCTCATCCGCACCTTCCTGTCAGGCCGAATCATAGCAACGCGACTCGGCGCTTTTTCGACGAAGCGCACGTGTTTCATCGATCTCGTTCCTGAACCAGGATGTGCGTCCCATTTTGGTCACCAGGAAACGAGGGATGAAAGGACAAGGGGTCAGGGCTCAGGTGTCAGGCGCCGGAAAGTTCGGAAAGGCGAATTGGGAAAGTGGGCAAAAAATCGGGCCCTTCGCTATTGAAGGGCCCGGGTGCATTCTGCCGATCCAGGAAGCTAGTTGACGACCACGGTGAACGTGGTCGAGACCGTCGGGGTTACCGATGGCGTGGGCGTTGCAGTCACCTTGTAAGTGTAGGTTCCCGCGGTGGTCCCGGGATCGTTCTGGCCTCCTCCGCCCCCGCCCCCGCCGCCTCCGCTGCTGCTGCCGCTCCCGCAACTTGAAAGAGCGCCGATTACGGCCATTGCGATCAGAATGCCGAGCATCGATCGCCAGGTCCGCCGGCGGGCCGGGATTCCGAAGAGAATGAGCACGGCGAGAAGCGCGCCGGACCCGGCGCCCAGCAGGCCTTTTCCGGGCACCTTCGGACGCGCCAATTCCGCGGTGACCGGGGCCGATGTGCCGATGGTGAAGGTGACCGTTCCACTGGTCGTTGACGAGGTGAGGTTGACGGCCGCGCCGCTGCCGCCGCCAGTGCACGTGGTGCCGTCGCCGCCCGATGCAGTCGTGCTCGACTGCTGGCAGGTCAGCGAGACAGTGCCGATGTAACCCGCGACCGCGCTGATGGTCACGGTGACATTGGCCGACGACCCCGGCGTGATGCCGGTAGTGCTGGCGGTCGTCGGATTGAAAGTGAATCCACCTTCGTTGGCGGGAAGGGAAAAGGTCGATTCGGTGACGGTGACCTGGCCTGTCCCGGTCCCTTGGTTGTAGTTACTGTCGCCGCTGTAGGTCGCCGTGAGAGTATCCGCTTCTCCAGTGGAGTTGCTGTTCAGCGTATTGGCTGCAATGGTAAAGACGCAGCTCGTGTTGCTGGTGCAGGGGCTCGTCCCAATGGTTTGAGCGGTCGCGGCGAGTCCGCCGCCCGAGAGCGTGATGGTTCCCGTCGGTGCGGCGCCCGAGCCCGTGACGGAGACCGTGACGTTGAGGCTGGCGTTAGAGTTGAGGGTCTGCGATGCCGGTGTCACAGTGATGGTGGGAGTGGGCAGGGCGACAGCGGTTACGGTCACCTGCCCGGTATTGCTCGTCGCAGCGTAGTCAACATCGCCCGCATAGCTGGCCGTCAGCGTGTCGACCTCGCCGGAGGGAGACCCGGGAAGGCTGTTGGCCGGAATCGTAAATGTATAGGAGCCGTTGCTATTGAGCGATTGCGTGGAAGTAAACGTCGAACCGGATGCGGTGAGCTTGACCGTGCCGGTGGGAACCACGGTCTGGCCGTTCGGATCTTCGAGCGTGCCCGTGCCCGCAACGGTAACGATAACGCTCAGCGAATTGTTGGAATTGATGCTCGCTGGCTGCGGCGTAACCGTGACCGTGGCATTGGCCAACCCGACCGTCGCGGTCCAGGCGTTGACGACGTTGGCGACGTTGAGCGAACCAAGCCCGGTCGCCTGGTCGTATCCGGTCGTCGCGCTGTATCCGGGCAGAATGCCGATGTAATCTCCCGAGTGCGCCACGCTGCAGTTGGGCGAAGGAGTGGTTACGTAGGCGTCGTAGTCGCAGGCCATGGCATTGCTGCCCTGGTCGATGTCGTTAAAGTAGCAACTGTTGCTTGTGGTGGCGCTCTCAGCGCTGCAGCTGCCGTAGTTCTGTTTGGCTGCCAGCGCGTACAGCTCGGCATTTGGGTTCCCCTGCGCCGCTCCGGTTTTCTGGTTGACGAGCGCCATCACGCCGGCCATGGCCGGCGTCGCAACCGATGTCCCCCCAACTTCCTGAGCGAATGGCTCGGACGAGGAACTGTAGGTGCACTCCGGGTCCTCTGATGCGGCCGAGACGCAGATCAGATAGGCACTGCTCGACAGAAAGCCGTCGGAAGCGAAGAAGCTGACGTCGGGAATGTCGCGCACGCCATCGCCCGGGATGCCGGTGATGCCCGCCTGCCAGGCCGGCTTGGGCCAGCCGTCGTTGACGAGGGGAATATTTCCGTTCGTGGAGCCGGTGCTTGTCGAGCCGGTAGTGCATGTTCCCAATGTGTCACCGCTTGGGTTGGTCGAGTTCACTACGCAGGAACTCGCCCCTCCGCTTCCACCTACAGTGTCCACAAGGTAAAGGAGCACGCCATCCCCGTCTTCTTCGAGCTGGTTGGAGTAATAGGCGATTGCGTTGCAGCCCGTTTCAGCGTCGGAAACCGAGTAGTTCTTGTTGTTGCTTGCGGTGTACGAAACGCCGCTGAAGAAGCTCTCCATAAAAGGCAGCGCGAGCGGACTTGTACAGGTGTCATTCCAGGGCAGCTCGGGAATGTAGCCCTTGGCATTCGATTCGGTGGTGCTGTTGTTGGTCGTGTTCCAGTAGGTCGAGGCTTCGGTGGCGCAGCCATCGTTCGAGGTGAGCGGGCACCAATCGAAGTCAGTGCCGCCCACGGCGGTGTTGAAAGGGGTGCTCGCAATGCCGCTGACCGAGAGACCATACTCAGCCGGGTAGGGAAGACCGCTGGCATCGCCTCCCTGATCGCAACTGGCCGAACCCGAGTCGCCCGTGGCGACGAACACCGCGATGCCCTCAGCGGCCGCCGTTTGCCAGATGTTATAGTACTCGACATTTCCAGCCGTGCCCATGCCCAGCTCGCATTCTCCATAGCTGACGTTCATGATGTGCGCGGTGAGGTGGTCGACGATGTAGCTTTCCGAATCGTATAGGTTGTCATCCGTCGCCGAAGCCGGGTATGAAGCGACGAGGATGATCTGCGCATTCTTGGCCACCGCGCCGCTCCACTCTACGTCGAGCGAATTCTCCTCAAGATCGTTAATCCCGCAGAGCGCGGTGGAGAGACTCGACGTGCAAACCGTCAGGGGCTGGCTGTTTCCCGACATCTGGATGGGCTGGTTCCAGGAGTTGTTGGTGGGCAAATCGAAAAAAGTTCTAAAGGTGGCCACGTCATTGCTGCCGTTGGCGTTGGCCGCCGCTCCAGTTCCAGTGGTGGTCTCGCCGATGTCGATTGCGCTGGTGCCGGCGATGGCGATGGTCTGTCCGGTGCCATCGATTCCCGAAGACCATAACGGCGCCACATTGTAGATGGCGGCGAAGTCCCACGGGCCGACGTCTTCGACTAAGTAGGGGCTGGAGCCGCCGACACTGATTCCGAATTCCGGCTTCGCGGCCATCGCGGAACTCGCGAGCCCGGCTGCGCCAGTCGATCCGAGAGCGCGCGCCGTAATGGCGGCGGCGCTTGTCGCTCGCACCCATTTGCCGGTTTGCGGGCTGCGTTCGACCAACTGGCCCATATGGTGTGCGGGCCTTGGGAAGAAGTTATGCAGCGACTTAACCCCAACCACCACAGGTGCGAGAGCCGCGGGAATCTCTGGATCGCTCATGTTCCCGATATGAGGGACGCCGTTGACGACAAGATTATGGATTTCGGTGTGAAAGGTCTGGTTGACCATGCCCGCCGTTCCGCTGAAGCGGATCGACATGCGGTCCTTGGTAACTTGCGCTACGGTGAAACCGTGGCTGGTCAGCCAGCCGGTAATGGTTGCAATATCAGCCGCGGACGGACCGTAAAGCTGTCCCACCTGGTCCGGGGTCAGCCATTGGTGGTAATTGGGCGAATTGGCGTCGTTCAGGCTGGCCACGAAGGTATCGAACGCCGCCTGTTGCTCGGCGCTTCGACTGAGGACGAGGATGAGGTCGGTCATCGGCAGGCTGGGACTGACCGGTCCGCGGTCGTTCTTTGCATTGGCCGCCGGATGGGTGTTGCCCGAGAGCGTCACTAACTGGCTTTCGTCGATGGGGTTGACAATGCGGACGGCGGGTGCGGCGTTTTGCGCCACGGTGGCAGCGGAACAGAAGAAGACACCGGCTAATGCGCACAGTGAGAGCGAGCGAAAATTCGTCATAGGGGGAGATCCTGGACCCTTTCCTGAGAAAGACCCTTAGCTGCGGAGTCGCCGCGGCCGGCAGAAAAGGCGCTGGCTTCGGCGGCAAAAAAACCGGCGAAACGCCGGATCGGGTTGAACAAACCGACCGAAATGGTCGACAACTTGATCATAATAAGACACATGGCCTGCAAATTGCCCGGAGCGCCGTAGGCGCCTGGTCAGCCGCCCGACGCCTCATGCGCGGGAAACCTGCGGCTTGGCTTGTGAGAAGCTGACCTCGCAATCTCGATAATCGCTGCGCGACGAACATTTCAGACCCAATGAATAAAAATCAAATGCCGATTGCAGGATAAAACTGGAAAACTCGGTAGGTTAGACGGGTCCGTAAGCCGAAGGTTGAAGAACAGCACGCGAGAAATCCCCGAACAACTCGCTGCAAGTCTTGACCGCGAAAGGAACTGCCGATGTGCCGCCCGGGACGCGGTATTGCAATAGACAATTGATTTCCCAGAGTATATGATTCGGTCTCTCGGCTAAAACCCATACATTCCGATGAGTGGCTTTATGCGCGCTTCCCTCTTTATTACCTGCTATAACGACACGCTTTTTCCGGAGACTGGGCGCGCGGTGGTGCGGCTGTTGGAGCGGCTGGGAGTGGAGGTGGAGTTTCGGGCCGGCCAGACCTGCTGCGGGCAAATGCACGCCAATTCGGGGTTCCGGCGTGAGGCTTTCTGCCAGGCCAGGCGGCTGGTGCGAATGTACGCTGATGCGGAGGCGGTGGTGATTCCGTCCTCGTCCTGTGTGGCCATGATCCGCGATCAGTACTCCGGCCTGTTCGAGGACCTTGGAGACGAGCCCCTGCGGCGGGAATTTGCCGCGCTCGCGCCGCGGGTCTATGAGCTGAGCGAATTCCTCATCGACAAGTTGGGCGTGGAGGACGTGGGGGCAGCCTTTCCGCACCGCGTGACCTACCATGCGAGTTGCCATGGGCTCAGGGCCCTCGAGCTGGGCGAACGGCCATTCAGATTGCTCGGAAAGGTGCGCGGCCTCGAACTTGTCCGGCTCGAAAATCCCGATCGCTGCTGCGGATTTGGCGGGACTTTCAGTGTAAAAAACGGCGGCGTCTCGTCGGCGATGCTCGCGGCGAAGCTGGACGACGTGCTGCGCACGAAAGCCGAGTTCTGCACCGCCCTGGATAATAGCTGCTTGATGCACCTGGGCGGAGCCATGCACCGCCAGTCGCAGGGCATGAAGACGATTCATATGGCGCAGATTCTGGCCAGCACCGAGGATCAACCGGCGGAGTCGATGCAATGAGCGCGTTGGCGGAACACGAGGTGATCGATCGTCCGATACTGGATCCCGCGCTGGCGCCGCCCTTTCCGGTGGCGGCGCTGCCTCTGCTCCGAAATACACAATTGCGCGGAAATCTGGCGCATGCAATCGACGTGATTCAAGCCAGGCGCGCCCGGCTGGTAGAGGAAAAGACCGACTGGCAGGCGCTTCGCGCCGCCGCGTCTCAGATTAAAGATGAGGCGCTCGAGAATCTGGGCGCCCTTCTTGAGCAGTTCGAAGAGCGATGCACGCGTGCGGGTGGCAAGGTGCACTGGGCGGCCGACGCGGCCGGGGCGCGGAAGATCATTCTGGAGATTCTGCGCGAGGCAGGGGTCGATCAGGTCATCAAGATTAAGACGATGACCTCGGCGGAGATTCAACTGAATCCCTTTCTCGAGGCCAGCGGCGTTCACGCTTGCGAGACGGATCTGGCTGAAATCATCTTGCAATTGGGCGACGGAGAGCCTTCGCATATCGTAGTTCCGGCGCTGCATGTGAATCGCGGCCAGGTGCGGGAGATTTTTGCCCGGCGCATGGGCATTGAGCATCTCTCCGATGATCCGAAGGCGCTCACCGAAGCAGCGCGGAATTATTTGCGGCAGAAGTTTCTGACCGTGCCGGCGGCAATCAGCGGAGCAAATTTTCTGATCGCTGAGACGGGCTCGGTGGTGGTTGTGGAATCGGAGGGCAACGGGCGCATGTGCCTCACGCTGCCGCAAACCCTTATCACGCTGGCGGGGATCGAAAAAGTGCTGCCGCGGTTCAATGACCTCGAAGTAATGCTGCAACTGCTGGCTCGCTCGGCGACAGGTGAGCGGATGAATCCCTACACTTCGCTTTGGACCGGCGTGACCAGGGGCGACGGGCCGCAGAGATTCCACATCATCCTCCTCGACAATGGCCGCTCGTCGATCCTGGCGCGCAAAACCGGGCGCCAGACGCTGCGCTGCATTCGCTGCGGGGCCTGCATGAACGCTTGTCCGGTCTATCGCCAGACCGGCGGACACGCCTACGGGTCGGTGTATCCGGGGCCTATCGGCGCTATCCTCACGCCCCAGCTCGAGCAGATGCGGCACGCGCAATCGCTGCCCTTCGCTTCCTCGCTGTGCGGCGCATGCTACGAGGTATGCCCGGTCAGGATCAACATTCCGGAGGTGCTTCTGGAGCTGCGCGCCCGCGTAACCGACGAGGAGCGCAAGGGACTTTCGCGGTTCTTCGATCCGATGTATATCGGCCTGCGGGCAGCCCACGCGATGTTTTCGCGGGCGCGGCTGTTTCACGCCGCCCAGCGCGCGGGCCGCATCGCACTCGGATTCTTTACGCGCAGGGACGGATGGATTCATTCATTACCGGGCGTGGGGGCGAAGTGGACCGTATCGCGCGACCTGCGTGGGCTGCCAAAGCAGACCTTCCACGAGTGGTGGCAAGGCCGGACCAGGGGAACGAGAGAACAGCGGCGCTACCGGGCTTAGCAGATAGCAGACAGCAGGCAGGAAAAGCACGGCCAGGGCGAAGAATCGGAGTGACAGTGAGCGTGAGTGCCGATAGCCGCAAACAGATTCTGGAGCGCATTCGTTCGGCAACGCAAAGCTCGGCGCCGGCCGCGAACACGAATGGCGGAACGCGCCAGTATCAAATACGCGGGAAGTTGACCGCCGCGGCGCGTAAGGATCTGTTCGTCGAGCGCCTCCGCGAATACGATGCCGAGGTCGTGGAGTGCGAGCCGGAGGAGCTTGAAAATGCGATCGCTGCGCAGCTCGAGGCGAGCGGAAGGCGCCGCTTCGTCGCCCCGCCCGGACTTCCAGCCGGGTGGCTGGTGCCGGCTGCGTGGAAGATTACCGGATTCGAGTGGGATATCGACCACGACCTTCCGGCCGGCGAAATTGAGAAAGCCGAGGGAGTGTTGACGGGGTGTTTTTGTGGGGTGGCCGAATCAGGCACAATTGTTTTGC
Organism: Acidobacteriaceae bacterium; assembly: GCA_030040935.1. Taxonomy (GTDB): domain Bacteria; phylum Acidobacteriota; class Terriglobia; order Terriglobales; family Acidobacteriaceae; genus Telmatobacter. The sequence continues at coordinate 8,096 of JASHSG010000273.1, forward strand.
ATCACTCGGCGATGGAAGGCCGGCGCATTATCACCCTGCTTCCCGACTGGCATTTGTGCATCGTGCGCGCCACCCAGATCGTGGAGACGCTGCCCGAGTATTTTGATCGCTGCGAGAACCGGGGTGAGGGGAGCAAAGGAACGAAGGTGCAGGGGAATGCACCAATCGGTGAAGTACCCGGACTCGTCACCTGGATCTCCGGGCCAAGCGCGACGGCAGATATTGAGATGACACGCATCAAAGGCGTCCATGGACCGAGATTCCTGAACGTGATTGTGGTGAATGACGGGGACCAGGGATCTGGCGCCGGCGGCTAGCGACGAGGGAGCAGGGAAACAAAGCGCAAGAGAACGCGGCGACGGCGACGATTCATTAGTGGTCAAGAGGATGTGATGAATATATCGAGCTCAAACGTTCATGAGATTGGATTCCGCGCATTGGATTCATTTCGCATCGAGATCCCTTCCTGGGGATTCGCGAACACCGGCACGCGCTTTGGCAAGTTTATGCAGGCAGCCGCGGCGTCCACCATCGAGGAAAAATTTGCCGATGCGGCCGAGGTCAACCGCCTGACGGGCGTGACGCCTTCCCTGGCGCTGCACGTTCTCTGGGACCTTCCCGGCGGGCTGAAGGATGTACCCGAAGTCAAGCAATTGGAGCTTCGCTTTGGTGTCCGCTCCGGATCGATCAATCCCAATCTCTTCCAGGACCAGGAATACAAGTTCGGCTCCCTGTGCAATCCTTCGGCCGCCGTGCGCGAGCGTGGGTTGGAGCACCTGCTGGACTCCATCGAGATCGCGAAGGCGCTGGGCTCGCGCGATATCTCGCTTTGGATGGCCGACGGATCCAATTATCCGGGCACACAAAGCATGCGAAGGCGCATCGGATGGGTCGAACAGGCGTTGCAGGCGGCGCATGGCCGCTTGGCGCCCAAGCAGCGCTTGCTGATTGAGTACAAGCCCTTTGAGCCGGCGTTTTATCACACTGACATCGCCGATTGGGGCATGGCCAGCCACCTCGCGCGGCAGGCGGGGCCGCAGGCGCGGGTGCTGGTCGATACCGGCCACCACTACAACGCGCAGAATATCGAGCAGATCGTGGCATGGCTGCTGCACACCGGGATGCTGGGCGGATTCCATTTCAACGACCGGCGCTACGCCGACGACGATCTGACGCTCGGCTCGATTGATCCCTACCAGATCTTCCGCATCTTTCATGAAATCCACAGCGCCCAATCCGATGGCCTGTCCCACACCGTGGCTTACATGATCGACCAGAGCCACAACCTCAAGGGCAAAATCGAGGCGATGGTTCAAACGGTGATGTCCGCGCAGGATCTCTATTTGAAGGCCGCGCTGGTCGATCGCCCAAGACTCGCGGAGTTGCAGCAAAGCTGCGATCTGGTGGCGGCCGAAGAGCTGTTTCGCGGCGCTTTCTGGCGGGATGTGCGTCCAATTACGAGGGCGTGGCGCGAGGCTCGAGCCCTTCCGCCTGACCCGCTCGACGCGCTGCGATCGAGCGGATACGTGGAGCGCGTGGCGCGCGAGCGGGCAAACCGTGGCATCCCGGTGGGCGGCTATGCGTAAAGCCGGCGTTCGCCTGCCCGCCGGCGGGTGTATGTTTCAATAGGGGTATCGAGAAGAATGGGTATCGAGAAGATCTGAGAGCGGAGGGATCGTTGGCCAAGGCGAAGATCAAGCGGCTGTACCTGATTCCAATTCTCTCCAAGGCCCTCGATGTCATCGAGTTGCTGGAGCAGGATAATACGCCGCTGACGCTTGAGGACGTTTACCAGCGCACCAATATCTCCAAAACCAGCGTCTACCGCATCCTGAAGACGCTGGTGCATCGGGGCTATCTGGCGCAGACGCCCGGCGGGCAGTACCGGCTGGTGTCGCGGCCGCGGCGTCTGCGCTTTGGCTTTGCTGTGCAGAGCGCGGAGATGCCGTTCAGCGAGGCGGTGGCCCAGAGCGTGACCGCGGCGGCGGCTGCCTCCGGCGTGGAACTGATCCTCCTCGACAACCGCTACGACCCGGATGTGGCCGTGCGCAATGCGGAAGAGTTCGTGGCCAAGCGGGTTGACCTGGTGCTCGAGTTCCAGGTGGAGGAAGCGGCCGCGCCGCGCGTGGCGCATATCTTCAAAAAGGCCGAGATCCCCATGGTCGCGATCGATGTGCCGCACCCCAATGCGACCTACTTCGGAGTGGATAACTTCGAAGTTGGCTACGAGGCCGCATCCATCCTGGCTCACTACGCGCAGCGCCAATGGAGGAGTAAGGTCGACCGGGTCGTCGGTGTCGGGTTCAGAGAGGCCGGCAGCTTCGTGCAGAACCGCATTACCGGTGCTTTCGACGGAATTCGCGAACGTTTCAGGGAGCTGACGGCCGATCAATTCGTGCAGATCGATGGACGGGGAATGCGCGATGCAAGCCACAGGGCGATGAGCGCGTATCTTCGCGAACGGTCGAGCGCCGAACATACGCTGGTAGCAGCGGCGAACGATACCAGCGCTCTGGGTGTTCTGGATGCAGTGCGCGAGGCAGGCCAGGAGGCCAACTTCGCCATTGTCGGCCAGGATTGCATTCCCGAGGTTCTGAAAGAGATGCGCACCGCAACCAGTGCGATCGTCGGGTCCATCTCGCACGAGCCGGAAACCTACGGACCACGGCTCATTCAGCTCGGCATTTCGATCTTGCGAGGCTACACGGTGCCTCCTTATAACTACGTGCACCATCGTGCCGTATCGCCTGAGACCTTGGGCGAGATCGAGAGAGAGCGGAGACCGTCGGAGAAGATTCCAGCGCGTGCGGTCGCGGTGGGCGGCGCAGCCTGAAGGTCCGCTGAGGTGGACTTACTCTGTGCCGCGCGCCGAACCGGGTTTTCTCTTTCGGGCCCACCCCATCCGGGTGTGAAACAATTTCACCGGGCCGCTGGCTGTATCATGAAACTGAGGTCGGTTCTTCCCCTTTTCGAGTTCTCCTTATGACAATGGCGACGACTGCTTCTTCTGTATTGCATTTTCTTGAGGACCGCTGGGATCCCGCGGTTGCGGCGGGGCTCGATGAGCCTGAACTTCTGCGCTACCGCTCCAATTTGCTCGGTTCGGACCTGCGCATTACCAATTTTGCCGGGGGAAACACCAGTTCGAAAATCATCGAGATGGATCCGCTGTCCGGCAATCCGGTGGAAGTTTTGTGGGTGAAAGGATCGGGCGGCGACCTGGGCAGCATCAAGCGCGCTGGATTCGCCACGCTTTACCAGGAAAAGCTGCTGGCGCTGGAGCGCAGCTACAAAGGGCCGGACTTCGAGGACGAGATGGCGGAGATGTATCCGCTTTGCGCCTTCCACAACAATCCTGTCCCTGCTTCGATCGATACGCCCCTGCACGGATTCTTGCCCTTTCCGCACGTGGATCACTTGCATCCCGATTGGGGGATCGCGCTCGCGGCGAGCGCCAACGGCAAGGCCAGGATGGAGGAGTTCAACCGCGAGTTTGGCCGCTCGCTGGTTTGGCTGCCCTGGCAGCGCCCCGGATTCGAGCTCGCCATGATGATGAAACAGATCGTCCGCGAAAATCCGGGCTGCGACGGCATTGTGTTAGGAGGGCATGGGCTGTTTACCTGGGGCCAGACCCAGCGCGAATGCTATCTGAACACGCTGCATATGATCGACAGCATCGGCCAGTTCATCGAGCGGCACGGAAAATCGAAGGGCAAAATTCGATTCGGCGGCGAGGCCGTTCCGGCGCGGGGGAATCGCCGCGACCTGGCCATCCAGATCGCTCCCTTTCTCCGGGGACGTATCAGCGCCAGGCAGCGGTTTATCAGCAGTTACTCCGACGCGCCCGAAGTATTGCAGTTCGTCGACTCTGCGTTCGGCAGGCATCTGGCATTTCTTGGAACGAGCTGTCCCGATCACTTTATCCGCACCAAGATTCGGCCCATGTTTGTCCCTTGGGGCGCGAATGAGGATGTTGAAGCCCTGAAGACTCAGATCGATTGCGCGCTGGCCGAATACATTGACCAGTACCGCGCGTATTATCGTGCATTTGCCAGGCCCGATTCGCCGCCTTTGCGCGATGCCAGCCCCGCCGTCGTGCTGATTCCGGGGCTGGGGATGTTCAGCTTTGGCAAAGACAAAACCGAGGCGCGCATCACCGGCGAGTTTTACCTCAATGCCATCCACGTAATGGAGGGCGCGAGTTTACTGGCCGACGGTGAGCACAAGGGGCCGGTGCCCCAGTGTCCTCCGGGAATGGATCCGGCGAGCTTCAAAGTCTTCGACAACTACGTTGCGCTCCCGGCCGCGGAGGCATTCCGCATTGAGTATTGGGCGCTGGAGGAAGCTAAAATTCGCCGCCGGCCGCCGGAAAAGGAGCTTAGCCGGCGCGTGGCCCTGGTAGTGGGCGGTGCGAGCGGCATAGGGCGCGAAGTGGCCCGCCTGGCCGCCTCCCGCGGCGCGCATGTGTTTGTCGCCGACCGCAACGAAGACGGCGCCGAACAAGTGGCCGGCGAAATTGCGACGATCGCGTCGCCCGAGTTTACCGGCCACGCCGGCGTCGATATCCGCAGCCGCGAATCGATTCGCAAGGTGCTGGGCGAGGCGGCGCTGGCCTTTGGCGGCATCGACATTCTGATCAATACCGCCGCGTTGTTTCCCTCGACGCCCGATGGCGCCATCGCCGACGAAATGTGGTCCGATACCCTTGCCGTGAATGTGACCGCGAATTACCTTCTCGCCGATGAAGCCGCCAGGTTGTTTGAGGAGCAGGGTCTGCATGGAAACATCGTATTCACCAGTTCGGCCAACGCAGTGGTGGCCAAGCGCGGAAGCGAAGCTTACGACGTGAGCAAGGCCGCGCTTTCGCACCTGATACGCGAACTGGCGGTAAGCATGGCGCCGAACGTGCGCGTCAATGGCATCAGTCCTGCAACCGTCGTCAAGGGTTCCACGATGTTTCCGCGGGATCGCGTCCGCGCGTCGCTGCGCAAATACAACATTCCTTTCCAGGAATCGTTCAGCGACGAGGAACTGCGCAGCCGTCTGGCAGGGTTCTACGCCGAGCGCACATTGACGCACAAGGCGATCGGCGGGTCAGACTGCGCTGAAGCAATCCTCTTCTTGGCCAGTCCGCGCGCCCGCTGCACCACGGGCCACGTGATCCCCGTCGATGGCGGGCTGACCGAAGCTTTCGTGCGCTAGGATCTGGACGCAATCGTGGATATACCGGAGTTTTGCTCTCGTCATGCAAGAAGCTGCGCGTGTCGCCGTCGATTTAGGCGCAGAAAGCTGTCGCGTTTCGCTGCTGCGCTGGATTGACGGCAAGGCGAACATCGAAGTTATCCATCGCATCCCCAACGGGCCGGTTCGCCGTGGCCAATCGCTGCATTGGCCGCTCTCGCAGATTCTCTCTGGAATCGAAGAAGGACTGCGGAAAGCTGCGGCCGCAGCGCCAGAGGGCGTCGCATCCATCGGCGTGGACGGCTGGTCGGTCGACTACGTGCGGCTGGCGCCCGGCGGCAGCGTGCTGCGCGAGCCCTTCTGCTATCGCGATGAGCGGACCGTAGCCACAAAAGAAGCGGCCGACAGTCTGATCGCGCCCTTCGATCTCTATCGGCGCACCGGCGCGTTGCCGCACCGGATCAATTCGATTTATCAATTGATGGCCGACTCCACGGCGGGAATCGGCGCGCGCGCGCCGTGGGTGATGCTGCCGGAGTTCGTTCTTTACTGGCTGAGCGGCGTGCGCGTGGCCGAGAATACCAATGCTTCGCACACGGGCCTGGTGAATCTCGAAACCGGCGTGTGGGATGAGGAGCTGTTCAGGTTGCTGGGGCTCTCGATCGAGGCCGCGCCGGCGATCGTGCCTGCCGGGACAGTTCTCGGGCGATTGCAGGGACCGCTGGCGGCGCTTGACGCCTTCCGCGCGACCGGGATCATTGCGCCCGCCACGCACGACACGGCCAGCGCAATCGCAGGCATTGCAGCAGACCTGGGCGCGGCAGCTTACATCAGCTCCGGCACCTGGTCGCTTGTGGGAGCCGTGACGCGCGAGCCTGTGACAACGAAGCACGCGCTTGACGCCGGCTACACCAACATCGGCGCCGCGTGCGAGGGATTGCTGTTCCACTCGCTCATCAACAGCATGTGGGTGCTGAAACAGTGCATGGACGGCTGGGCGGCCGAGGGACGCCCCTGGTCCATCGAAAAGCTGGTTCAGGAGGCCGCCGCATGCAGCGCTGCCGGCGGTGTGCTCGATATGGATGCCGAGGCGTTGATGCTCGATTCGGAGATGCCGCGGCGCATCAATGCGGAACTCGTGCACCGCGGATTCGATGCGATTCCCGATGTATCGGGCAACGAGCCAATCTTTGCACGGACAGTTTTTGAAAGTCTTGCTCTGCGTTACGCCGCGGCGACGGCGAATCTTGAGAAAATGCTGGGGCGCAAGCTGGAGCGGATCCAAATGATCGGGGGCGCCACGCGCAATCGGCTGCTCGTCCGGCTGACCGAGCGCCGGTCGGGTCTGCCCGTCGAGATCGGCGAAACCGAGAGCTCGACCGTAGGCAACCTGGCCGTGCAGCTGGCGGCGAGCGATGCACGCGGCGCCGTGACAGCGGCTGCTGTCCGCCAATGGGCAGCGGCGTTGTGCGGAGACAAGGCGCGCTCAATATGACCTCGCGTCTCACAAAGCAACCGTCAAAGCAGAAAGCGGCGCAATTCGTTCGCGCGGTTCGCGCGGCGCTCACGCCGCTGGCCGATGCGAAGCGGGCCGCCGGAGCACGCGCCTACATGCGCAACCAGTTCGAATGCCTGGGCGTCAGCACCCCCGCGCGCCGCGCGGCAGTTGCGCCGCTCATTCGCGCGCTCAAACCCGCCGAAGCGGGGGAAGTTCGCGAAGCCGTGGAAGCATTGTGGGCTTGCGCCGAGCGCGAATATGCCTATGTCGCCTGCGACCTGCTGGCGCGGCATCAGGCCGTGCTGAGCGTGGCCGACATGCCGTGGCTTCTGGATTTGGCGCGGCGGGGCGCGTGGTGGGATACGGTCGATTGCATCGTGAAAATCGTGGGCAAAGTTGTCCGGCGTTCGGGCGCAAAGGGCGTGCGCGCCATGGACAGCGCCGTGCGGCACAAAAATCTTTGGGTGCGGCGCGTCGCCATGCTGCACCAGCTTGGATGGCGAGCAGATGTCGATACGGAGCGGCTTTTCCGCTATGCCGAGCTGCTGGCCGCCGAAAAGGAGTTTTTCATTCGCAAAGCCATCGGCTGGGCGCTGCGCGACTATGCGTGGCACGACTGGCGCGCGGTGGATAAGTTTCTGAAAACGACGCGGGTTGAGTTCGCTGGATTGACGGTGCGCGAGGCGACGAAGAATTTTGCGGCGCTCAAGGAGCGTGAGCCGGGCCGGAACCGCTTGACGCATCGGCTGCCGGAGTCGTAGCTTGTCCTTACACGGGAAAGGAGGTTGATCCAGCCTATGAGCAAAGATTGTTCGAGTAGCCATTTACGTGAGGTGACTGAGGCCTAGGGCATCGCGCCCAAGACTCAGGTAAGACCTGACGGAGCTTTCTCTGTCATGGCCCTGGCTCTCGCCGTAGCGCGATGGCCTTAGTCCAATCCCAACAGTTCACCGGCAGCGGCCTGGGAGCAAATGCTCTCGGGCCGTTGTTGTTTTAAGAGCAGTGAGCAGTGGTCAATGATCAGCTCGCGACGATTCGACATGCATCGCTTGTCGCTTAGAGAGGCTGTGCTCCCGACGACGCAGCGCAATGCCGTAAAATCAGCCTGAAGATGAAGTGTCCTTATTGCGGATTCGGGCAGGATCGCGTGGTCGACTCGCGCGAAAGCAAGGAGGCCGACTCGATCCGGCGGCG
>JASHSG010000274.1 GCA_030040935.1 Acidobacteriaceae bacterium
AGCTCATAGAATCCTGCCGTCGCAGAGGCGACGCCGTACATGTCAAGGAGTGAATAGCTGCGGAATGCACAACGCCGGCAAAGAGTTTCCGTGGGGCCGCTTCATTTCCACCATGATTTCCGTTGTGGTGGTTGGGAAATACTTCCCCGAGCGCGATGCAATTCGCCCTTTATCCACTTTTGCGCAGTTCGGTAACCAACGTCTGTAGTTCCCATTTCATCCCGAAACCGTTGTGCCATGCCTTCCTCGTGCTTCACCATCGCATGGAGTGCCGGGGCGACGATCTTGTGAGCCGGATCGTCCGACCGCCAAACACCACGAGCGGGTCTGACTATAACTCGGCCATCAACCACCTTCCACTGCGGCACCAGTTTTCTCCAGATGGCCGCCAAATTGGAATCGCAGCGCGGATAACAGCTTGTCGGCGAAACTATCTTCGCCGCGTGAACTGAAGCGCTCGTATAATGCTGCGCTCAATACGGGGGCCGGAACCGATTCATCAATCGCAGCGGTAACTGTCCAGCGTCCTTCACCCGAGTCCGAGACGCGCCCCGTGAATTTTGCCAGATCCGGACTGTCGAGCAGGGAGATTGCGGTCAGATCCAGGAGCCAGGACGAGATCACGCTGCCGCGGCGCCAGACCTCGGCAATGTCGGCGAGATTCAAGTCATACTGGTAGGCCTCAGGGTCGCGCAGGGGCGTAGTTTCGGCGTCCATGGCTTCCTGCTGCTTGCCGACGTCGGCATGGTGGAGAATGTTCAGCCCCTCCGCGTATGCGGCCATGATTCCATATTCGATTCCGTTGTGAACCATCTTTACGAAGTGTCCGGCACCGCTGGGACCGCAGTGCAGGTAACCGTGTTCGGCTGTGCCGCCAATCCTCTCCCGGCCTGGCGTTCGCGGTGCCGAATCGACAGATGGCGCCAATGCGGAAAAAATGGGGTCGATGCGCTGAACTACATCCTTATTGCCGCCGATCATCAGGCAATAACCTCGATCCGCGCCCCACACTCCGCCGCTGGTCCCCACGTCCACATAATGGATGCCTTTAGGTCTCAGTTCAGATGCTCGGCGAATATCATCGCGATAATAGGAGTTGCCGCCATCGATGACTGCATCGCCTTCTTCAAGAAGTGGGACCAAGCCTTTAAGCGTCGCATCGACCACGCCCGCAGGCACCATCATCCAGACAGCACGAGGTCTTTCCAGATTCTTGACGAAGTCCGCCAAGGAATTCGCGCTAACCGCACCCTCCTTTGCAAGCGATTGCACGGCTTCCGGATGAATGTCGTACACAACACATTGATGGCCGGCTCGCATAAGACGCCTGACCATGTTGTTTCCCATCCTGCCCAGTCCGATCATGCCTAGTTCCATGGAATCCTCCCAATGCCACAATTGATGCGCACGCGAGATCGAGCAATTGCATAAGGTAACGGGATACCTTTGAGTACACCTCACCCATTACTGGCAGAGTACAGGAATCCTCAGGAATCTCGATTAATTTTGGTGAGCAATCCTGCTGCGTTGCCAAGAAGAGCAGCACGGAATGCAGGATATGACCTCATTACACGTGTTGCAGTAAGGCTCCAACAGAAACGAATTCGAATCCGTGCTCATGCAAGCCAGCGACGATGCTTGGCAGCGCCTGTGCTGTCCAGATTCCTCCATTGTTTACATGCATGATGATAATGCTCCCGTTCCGCGTCATTGTGAGTACCCGATGCTCCAGGCGTTCAGTCGTATTGAGCGGGTTGGGATCTCCGGACACAACATCCCACATCACCGTGAGAACGCCGAGGCTCTTCGCTACCTTTACGAGCTTAGGCGGGCAGTCCCCGTAAGGAGGTCGAAAGTACGGCTGCGGATTGTAGCCCATTTGCAAAATCGTCGACCGCGTCCGCTCGATTTCAGACGCAATTACCGCCTCAGTCAAATCACTGGATTTCCAGTGATGGTATCCGTGAAGTCCAATCTGGAAATATGGCACCTCGGCGAGTCGCTTCATTCCCGCTTCACAGTGCTCCGCCCATAAGCCAGATACAAAAAATGTAGCCGGAATCTGTTCGTGTTGAAGATAGTTCACTATCTCGGTTGAGAATTCGGGGCGTTCCTTGCGCGGACAGGCGTCGAAAGTCAATGCGATCTCAGGTCGGGACCGGCTCCCGTGATAAAGAATTTCAATCGGGAAGGAATAAGGATTTGCCGTGCCGAAGCTGCCGGATTGGAAGCATGCCGGATGCGCGCAAACCGATTGCGCGGCACTAAAACCGATCGCTCGGCCAAGAGCAGCTGTACCAACCAGCTGTATTAATCGTCGTCTGTCCACCACTCTTGCTCTTGAATTCTCTTGAAGCTAGAACATCGAACCGCGCGAAGTGCCTTCATTCGTCAGGTAATCAGTGCTAACTTACAAACCTCCAGCTGCTCCTAAAGTCGGACATCCCTCATCGAAGCGAAAGGGATACTAAAGTGTGTTCGTAGTATTTCACAGATCTTGATGTCGGCCACAAACGGAGGTTTATCCCGTCCGCCATGCGAGGTTCTTTGACCATGCCACGCATCAGACAACAAAATGAGCGGGCGCCCCGATTTTCCCGGTTGCTCGCACTTGCCTCCTGCGCGTAAGCTCTCAACGACGACCGTTACGCAGACGACCTCGGCGCTCATCCCAACCCAACTCTTCGCCGCGAGCGCGCCAAGCACATGGCCGCGAAGGCTGCGTAACTGCATGAGAATCATATCCTTCGGCACACTCGAGCGATGCGGGCTTCACCGCGGTTTCCGAACGCATATTAAGCCGGGGCAGCGGCCGGCCTGAAGGCAACTGCTCTGGTCGCAAGGCCTCCATCAAAAGGTTGAGCCGGAGCTCACTCTTTCAACCGACTCGAATCGTATAGCCTCTCAAGTAAACTTGGCCTCGACTCGGAGATACCCCCGGTCTTGTTCGGCAAGTGAGGTCAATCCAGATGGCTACATCCGCTAATGTCCATGGGCACATTCTGCCTATTTCGTCGCACGAAACCCTGTCTGAAAAACTGAATGGACGGTGGCATGAGAAGGCCCTGTGGGGCTTTATGGCGATTGTGCTCGCGCACTGGGGCGAACATTTTGCCCAGGCTTACCAGATCTGGGTCCTGGGATGGCCTCCTTCCAAGGCCAATGGGATTCTCGGCCTCTGGTACCCGTGGCTCATTAAATCTGAAGCACTGCACTACGGCTACGCGGTCGTGATGCTCATCGGCCTTTGGGTGCTGCGCAAGGGATTCGCCGGGCGCAGCCACACCTGGTGGATGGTCGCGTTCTGGATTCAGGTTTGGCACCACTTTGAGCATTTCCTGCTCATCTCACAGGCCACCCTGCATCACAACCTGATGGGCAAGCCGGTTCCCTTCAGCGTCCTGCAGTTCTTTTTCCCACGTGTTCAGCTTCACCTTTTCTACAATGCGGTCGTGTTCATCCCCATGGTGATCGCCATGTACTACCACATGTTTCCGCCCAAAGGCGAGGCACCCGCGGCGTGCACCTGCTCTCGGTATAAGGACGAGAAGGAGGAAGCAGAGAGTCACGCGTAGTCGACATATCAATACATCGCTGAATTGGAGCACACAGGATGAATTGGGAACATCAGAGAGGTCGCCGGATGGCGGCCTCTCCGTGTCTTCGGGGCGTGTTGATGTCCGTTGCCCTGTTGTTTTTCGTCGCCTCCGGCTGCCGGCCTGCTGCACACGATGAGGACGGCATTTCAATCGAACAAACCATTGCGCCGCAGCCAGCCCGCGTCGGAACCGAGACCATCTCGTTCCGTCTGACCGACGCATCTCATCAGCCTGTCTCAGGTGCGCACGTACAGGTCGAAGGCGATATGAGCCATCCTGGAATGGCCCCCGTGTTCGCCGACGCCACTGAGGTTTCGCCCGGCAGTTACACTGCGCAGCTTCCGTTCACCATGGGCGGCGACTGGGTGGTGCTGTTTCACATAACATTGAGCAATGGACGCAAAGTTGAACGGCAGATCGGCGTAAAGGGGGTCGAATCAAATTGACCAGGCAGGCTCCCACGCTCTCCCCAGCCACGGACCAGGATCGCGTCGCTGAAGAAGATGAATTCCTCGACGCCCAGCCCTTCGACCTTCTCAAAGTTCCACTCCTTGGGCCGTTGCTTGGCTGGCGCCATTCGCGCACCTTTCTGCAGATACCACTCTTTGCAGTCAGCGTGGTTATGGTTCTCGATGGCTTTCTCGGCCCCACACTTTCGCCCAAGAATCTTGCCACAGTGCTCACCTGGGTGCATTTTCGCGGGGCGTTGGTTTTGGCGATTCTTTGCGCGGGCAATCTTTTTTGCCTCGCCTGCCCGTTCATGCTTGCCCGCAACTTCATGCGCAGGTGGATTCACCCTCGCTTAGCGTGGCCGCGCCGTCTGCGCAATAAGTGGATTCCCATTGTGCTCTTTGTGGGCGTGCTCTTTGCCTACGAGCTGTTCGGTCTCTGGGCGTCCCCCTGGCTCACGGCATGGGTCATCGTCGGCTACTTTGCAGCGATCCTCATCGTCGACGGTCTCTTCACCCACGCCTCGTTCTGCAAATACGTTTGCCCCATCGGCCAGTTCAACTTCATCGCCGCAACCGCATCGCCGCTTGAAGTCGCGGTCCGCGACGGGGAGGTGTGCGACGACTGCAAAACGAAAGACTGCATACGCGGTCGTCGCGAGCCTTCGTCCCAGCTCGTCGTGCTGCAGCGCGGTTGCGAGCTGGCGCTCTTTCAGCCCGCCAAAGTGGGTAACATGGACTGCACGTTTTGTCTCGACTGTGTCCATGCCTGCCCGCATGATAACGTTGGAATCCTGAGCCGCCTTCCTGCAGGCGAGCTCATGATTGATCCAAACCGCTCCGGCATCGGCCGCTTTTCGCGCCGCAACGACATCGCTGCGCTGGCCATCGTCTTCTGTTTCGGCTCACTAATGAACGCGTTTGGCATGGTGAGCCCTGTCTATGCGGTCGAAGACTGGCTCAGGCACGCACTCCATATCCAGAGCCAGGCCGCGGTCCTCGGAATTCTGTTTACTGCGGTCATTGTCGTCGAACCCGCGCTCCTACTCGGGCTGGCTGTCTGGATTACCCGCGCATGGGCCGGCGTGAAGAATGGTTGGCTTGCCGTTGCCATTCGCTATGCCTACGCGCTCTCGCCGCTCGGCTTCGGAATGTGGCTGGCACACTACGGCTACCACTTCTTCACCGGTCTCTATACGATCGTTCCCGTCGCGCAGAATGCCTTCGCTCAAATCGGCTGGCCAATTCTGGGCGATCCACGGTGGACATGGGTCGGGCTGCCCAAAACCGTAGTCGAGCCGCTCGAGTTTGGGTTTTTGCTGCTCGGTCTTGCCGGCTCGTTGTTGGTTGCCTGGCGCTTAGCCCACGACGACTCAAAAAAACACCCGGTGCGCGCCTTCGCTCCTTGGGCCGCGCTTTCGATTGTCCTCTTCCTCTGCTGTGTGTGGCTGATGACGCAGCCCATGGATATGCGCGCCACCATGGGAGCTGGATAATCATGCCTTCTCGTTCAATGTATGTCGGCACTCGCACTTCGCTCGCGCTCTGGGCTCCACTCGCGGTTCCGGTACGCGGGCTTTTTATTCTGGCTTTTATAGCGTTCTCGGTCTGCGTGCCTGCTTGGGCGCACATCGGCCCTCCCTACCCCATCATGCAGAACCGCCATGTCGGCCCGTTCAACGTCGAAGTCTGGAGCAACCCCGACGTCGGCACCGGCAGCTTCTACGTGATCATCGACCCACCCAAGGGCAGTGGCCTTAGCGTTCCTGCCGACATGAGAGTGCAGGTGGCTGTTCAGCCGCTGAGCAAACGTCTGCCGGTAGCTGTTTACAACGCGTGGCGCGAAAAACTCCTTGATCACGTCGAATTCAAGACGCTGGTTCCCTTCGACAAGGAAGAGCTTTGGCACGTCCACATCACATTCTCAAGCTCCACGGTCAACGGCGCCGCTGATACTGACGTCCCGGTCACGCCCACTTTGCTGGGCCGCTGGGATTTGCTGCTTTATCTGTTGCCGTTCGTCGGCATCGGCTTTCTGTGGTTCAAAGCAGCAAACGCAAAGAAGACAGTGCGCAGGCGCAGGCAAGCTGCGCGTGCGGGCGTGGAGCCGCCGGTCAAAGTATTGCGTGGCACCGGCGAATGAGTAGAATCTTCATCAGCAACGTCGAGATGAAATCCACTTTTCCCCACCCCTCGTCCCGGCCCACTTGGGCGGCTTTTGCAGTCGTTCTTGTTTTCGCCACGGGATGTCACCGTGGACTGCCTCCGCTCTCTTCGGCCGAGTATCGTGAGTTCATCTCGTCTTTTTATGTCGGCCTCGCCGCGCTCCAGGTGGGCGACGATGTGCGCGCCGAAAGCTCGCTCGCTCATGCGACGCAACTTGCGCCGGGCGAGCCCGTCGCTTGGGCTGACTGGGGAATCCTCGCTCTGCGGCAACGCAACTTCGATCTTGCCGCCGAACGTTTCGACCGCGCGCACAAGCTCGCGCCAAAGAACGACCACATCGACTATCTGCTTGGGATACTCTCGAGCGATCGCGGCGATCCGGGGGGAGCCATCGCTAATTTGCGAGAAGCCGTCAACCTCAACCCGTCGAATCTCCAAGCCGAATACAAGCTAGCGCTTGAAATCGAGCGCCAGGGAGGCGATGAAAGCGAGGACCGATTTCAGCGACTCATCGAGCAGATTCTCAGTGCTCAACCCAACAACCTCGCCGCACTGCTTGAGCTCAGCCGCATCGCCGCCAAGCGCGGAGACATAAATACGCTCCGGTCGGCAGTCGCTCGCATCGCGGCGCAATCGGCCTCATGGCCTCAGGACGCGCGCGATCAGCTTGCGCAGCTGGAAGCCGTCGAAACCTCAGGCCCTCCCGCGGCCGCCGCAATTCGCACCGTGTTTCTGCGCAATGTGCTCATGCAGCTCCCATCGTTCCGCCAGGAACTCGCTCAAATCATGCCTGCCCCCGGTGACGATGCCCAGCCTTTCACGCATCTCCTGCGCCTCGAAACTCCGCCCGGCCGCCCCGCCCCGCCTGACACCGGACTGCGGTTTGAAAATAAGCCGCTCGCCAATCCCTCGAACCTGAAATGGGATTGGATCGGCGCTGTCTCACTCAACGGCGAAGGCGCACCTGCAATTGCAACCGCAAACCCGCGCGAGGTTCGGCTTTCAACGGGCGCCTCGTTCCCCTTTCCCGGCGGCGCCGGAGATTCCGCTCCATCGCCTGAGTCTGTTCTTGCCATCGATTTCAACTACGATTTCAAGACCGATCTTGTGCTTGCCGGCGCGGGCGGCCTGCGCTTCATGCGCCAGGACGATCCGGTAAGATTCACCGATGTGACCGCGCAAACCAAATTGCCAAGGGAGATTCTAACCGCACCGTACATCGGCGCATGGGCCGTGGACATTGAAGCCGATGGCGATCTCGACATCGTTCTCGGGTCTCCCAGCGGCCTGCCCACCGTTCTGCGCAATAACGGCGATGGCACGTTCAAAGCCATCCACCCCTTCGCCGGCGTTTCCGGAATCCGTCAGTTGGTGTGGGCCGATCTCAATGGCGACGGCAACCCCGACGCCTCGCTCATCGACGGCGCCGGCCGTTTGCACGTCTTCATCAATCAGCGTCTGGGCAACTTCGCTGAATCGTCTTTGCCTGCCTGCTTTACGTATGTGAAGGCCATTGCGGCTGCCGACGCCGACCACGATGGCGTTCTTGACCTGCTGGCCGTGCAAGCGAGTGGCGGGATCGTTAGGCTTTCCAATATCGATGGCGCATGGGTCGTCAGCGATCTCGCTCAGGTGCCCGACGCCGCGCACGTGCTTGCCGGCGAAGTGCGCCTGCGCACCGCCGATCTCGACAACAATGGTGCCTTCGATCTCTTGCTCGCGAACGTCGGCTCCGCCGAAAGCGCCGCCGGCGCGCTCATCTGGCTTGCGGACGAGAACCAAAACTTCACGCTGCTCTCCTCGCCGGAGGGCCCTGCCCGCGTATTCGACGCAGCCCCCGTCAGCGCCGAAGGCCGCCTCGATCTTCTCGGACTCACAGCCGATGGCCAGCCCATCGATGCCATCAACAGCACCACTGAGAACTACCACTGGCAGATCATTCGCCCGCGCGCGCACCAGGCGACCGGCGATCAGCGCATCAATTCCTTCGGTATCGGCGGCCAGATCGAGATTCGTTCCGGGCTGCTCGTTCAAATGCAGCCCATCGACGGTCCCCAGCTCCACTTCGGCCTCGGCAATGAAACCGGCGCCGAAGTTGCGCGTATCGTCTGGCCCAACGGCACAGTGCGCGCCGAGTTTGCTTTGAAGGCCGATCAGGAGATTCTCACCGAGCAGCGCCTGAAAGGCTCCTGTCCATTCCTCTTCGCGTGGAACGGTGGGTCGATGGAGTTTGTGAAGGATACAGTTCCGTGGGGCGCGGCGCTTGGGCTTCGCATTGACTCCATGGGTCCCGCGCGCGTTGCCGCGACCGAGGAATGGTACAAGATTCCCGGCAGTGCTCTCGTTTCGCGTGACGGATTTCTCGATCTGAGGATCACCGGTGAGCTATGGGAGACTTACTACTACGACTACCTCGCGCTGATGGCTGTAGACCACCCGAGGGGAACCGAGATCTTTACTGACGAACGCTTTGTTATTCCGCCTGTCAAGCTGGCAGTGACCACCGTGACCGAACCGCACGCAATTGCGCGTGCCACAGATGACCTCGGAAACGACGTCACTAATACGCTCCGCAGCCTCGATGGGAAGTATCTTGACACCTTTGGCCGCGGACAGTACCAGGGCGTCACGCGGGATCATTACGTTGAAGTCGATCTGGGCAACGATCTGCCCGCAAGTGGCCCGCTCTGGCTCATCGCGCGTGGCTGGCTGCATCCAACCGACTCATCCGTCAACGTCGCCATGTCGCAGGGCAACCGCGTCCATCCGCAGCCACTCAGCCTCGAGGTGCCCGATGGCCGCGGAGGCTGGAGGGTAGCGCGCGCCAACCTTGGCTTCCCCGCAGGTCGCAATAAGACCTGCCTCATCGACCTCACCGGCCTTTTCCGTGGCGGAGCGCCGCACAAGCTGCGCTTGCGCACAAATCTCGAGATTTACTGGGACCAGATCCAATGGGCGAAGGGCCTGCCCAGCGCCACAACCAGGATCACTCGTCTCGCTCCGCAATCGGCCGACCTGCATTATCGTGGATTTTCGGTCATCCATCAGGCCAACGAATCATCGCCCGAGATCCCCGACTACAACCAGCTCGCTGCGACCACCCAGATTTGGCGCGATCTCGAAGGCTTCTACACGCGCTACGGCGATGTGCGCGAGCTCCTAAAGGAAACCGACGATCGCTACGTGATTATGAACGCGGGCGACGAGCTGGCGCTGCGCTTCGCCGTGCTGCCGCCTCCGCCCCCGGGCTGGGTGCGCGACTACGTGATCGTCGGCGACGGATGGGTCAAGGACGGCGATTACAATTCCACTTTCTCGCGCACCGTGCAACCGCTGCCCTACCACGCGCGCTCGGAATACGATACTCCGCCCAGCGCCCTCGAAGACGAATGGGTTTATCGCCGCCACACCCAGGACTGGCAGAATTATCAAACCCGCTATGTGACTGACGACGATTTTCGCGACGCATTGCGAAACCGGGCAACGCAATGAAGAAAATTCCCATCGCGCGGATCTTGCTCACACTGTTCTTCGCGGCGTTGCTCGCGACGCCGTGGATGGTACGTCATCTTTCCTCTCCAGCAAAACCTGGCACCAATGCCGGTGCACAGGCCGCATTAGATCGTTATGGTTTCTCGCTTCAGGAAGTGTCGCATGCAGCCGGCGTAGACTTTGTTCACCAAGCGCCGACACTCGACACTAAGCTCGATGGCATCATGCCTGAGATTGCGTCGATGGGCGCATCCGTTTCGATCGTCGACTACGATCGCGACGGTTGGCCCGATATCTATGTGACCAACAGCGCCATCGGCAGCAAGAATCATCTTTATCACAACAACCACGATGGTACATTTACCGACGTCGCTGACGAACTGGGCATAGCCGACGTCAACCAGCCCGGCACTGGCGTTTCCATGGGCGCTGTCTGGGGCGACTACGACAACGACGGCTATGAGGATCTCTTTCTCATTAAGTGGGGCAAACCCGAGCTCTTCCACAACGACCAGGGCAAGCATTTCACGCGCGTCAGCGATCAAGCTGGGTTGCCCCCGTGGATCAACGCTAACGCAGCGGTCTGGTTTGATTTCGACCGCGACGGCAAGCTCGATCTCTTTGTCGCGGGTTATTACCCTGAAGACCTGGACCTGTGGCACCTGCGCTCGACGCGCATGATGCCCGACAGCTTTGAGTATGCAAAGAACGGCGGCCGCAAATATCTCTTCCGCAATCTGGGCAACGGACGTTTTGAAGAAGTGAGCGCAAAGGCCGGAATCGACAGCCGCCGCTGGGCGCTGGCTTGCGCTGCGGCCGATCTCAGCGGAACAGGCTACCCCGATCTCTTCATCGCCAACGATTACGGAGTTTCAGAGCTCTATATCAATGACCATGGACATTTTCACGAGGCTGGTAAGGAAACCGGTGTCGGCTTCGCACCCAAGAGCGGCATGAACGCGTCCTTCGGCGACATCTTCAACCAAGGTAGGTTTTCAATCTACGTTTCGAACATCTCTGAAGAGGGCGTGCTCATCCAGGGCAACAATCTCTGGGTGCCGCAGGCAGGCACCGTGCTCAAATACGAAAACATGGCACGCGAGCTCGGCGTCGAGCTTGGCGGATGGAGCTTTGGCGCGCAATTCGGTGATTTCAATAACGACGGTAACCTCGATCTTTACCTTACCAACGGCTACATCTCGCTCGATCGACAACGCAGCTACTGGTACGACTTTGCAAAGGTTGCCGGCGGCAACAGTTCGATCATCGGCGATGCTCAAAACTGGCCTGCATTCAATGGTCGCAGCCTTTCCGGTTATCAACAGAAACGGCTTTGGCTTAACGACGGCGAAGGCAAATTCGTCGACGTTGCTCAGGCCGTCGGCGCCACCGACATCTACGACGGACGATCGGTGGCGCTCGCCGATCTTTGGAATTCGGGCGCGCTCGATATTATTGTTGCCAACCAGCGCGGCCCGCTCCTGATCTACAAGAACACCGTCGCGCCCGACAATCGCTGGATCGAGTTCTCGCTAGAAGGTACAAAAAGTAATCGCAGCGCCATCGGCGCGGAAATCGCTCTTTACTGGGACGGCAAAGAACAGTTGCAGCAGGTCTCGGGCGGTAGCGGCTTTGCGTCGCAAAACGACCGGCGGGTGCACTTCGGCCTCGGCAAAAATCCGCGCATTGAAAAAGCGGTGATTCACTGGCCATCGGGCACCATACAGACGCTCGACAGTTTGTCACCCGATCGCCTCTACACTGTAAAGGAACCCCGATGAGCCGGCCAGCCACGCAAGCAAACCAGACGTCGCCGCGGACCGCGCCCGAGTCGCGGTCGGCAGGAGGCACCGCCCTGGCGGACCGCATTAATCCTTTTCTTCCGCCCATCTTCATCACGCTCATCCTGCTCGTCGGCAATTTGTCGTTTGGCATTCTCGAAAGCTATTCGAAGACTCTGCTTGCTATTGCTACTGCCATCGCAGCCGAGATGGTTATGGGTCGCATTTTTCTGCGCAAATGGCCGCATCCGGCTAGCGCCTACATAACCGGCATCAGCGTCGGAATTCTCCTTCGCTCACCGGCCTACTGGCCTTATGGATTGTGCAGCGCTATCTCCATAACTTCAAAGTACGCGCTGCGCTTTCGGGGGCGCCACATCTGGAACCCTTCCAACTTCGGAATCTGCGCCATGCTCGTTCTCGCTTCCCAGGCCGTCGCATCGCTCAGCATCCAGTGGGGGAACAACTTTGCTTCACTTATCGTCATTTGGGTTCTTGGCGCCGTGATCGTGTGGCGCGCCAGACGGCTCCACATCACCCTTACTTATGTCACATGCTTCATCGCCCTTTCGTTCCTTCGCGCACAAATCGTTGGCGATCCGTGGCAGGCCGAAATCTCGCCCATCACCGGCCCCATGTACCAGCTCTTCATCTTTTTCATGATCACCGACCCCAAAACAACCGTCCGCTCGCGCATCGGCCAATCCGTCGTCGCCGTCGCCATTGCCGTGCTCGAATTTTTCTTCAGACTCAACAGCTGCATCTATGCTCCGCTCTATGCGCTCTTCTGGGTCGGCCCCGCCGCCCTGTTGATTGAAATGGCGATCGACTCGCGTCGGAAACGGCTCGTCGACGCCGACACAGTTTTCGAACAGAGGGCCGCTCGTGCGTGACTTACCCGAGCACCGCGCTCAGCCGCGTTCCAATCGCAAATGCGCAGTGCGAACACACGTGATGCCGTCGGTTGCTTTTTTGGCGCTCACCGCCTCGGTGCTGAGCGGCTGCACATCAAAGGCGGCTAGGCTGCTCGAGCAGAGCAGTTCCGCTCAGCCCGCTCCGACTCCAACCCCGTTGATTAAGGCAGCGCAGCCGCCGACGCCGCGCACTTCGGGCCCCATTACCTTCACCGATGTAACGGAACAGGCCGGAATCCATTTCACGCACAACAACGGAGCATTCGGCGCCAAGTATCTGCCTGAAACAATGGGCAGCGGCGTCTGCATCATCGACTACGACAACGACGGTTGGCCAGACATCTTCTTTGTCAACTCCATGGACTGGCCCGGCCATGTCAGAGGGAGATCCTACCCAGCGCTCTACCACAACAATCGTGACGGCACATTCACCGATGTCACTCGGCAGGCGGGACTTGACGTTGAGATGTATGGAATGGGATGCGCGGTCGGAGACTTCGACAACGACGGCTACGACGATATCTACGTCACCGCGATTGGCGGCAGCCATCTCTTCCGAAATCTCCATAACGGTAAGTTTGCGGATGTGACCGCTAAAGCTGGTCTCGCCGACTCCGGTTTTCCTACCGGCGCAGTCTGGCTCGACTATGACAATGATGGCAAGCTCGATCTGTTTGTCGGGCACTATGTCGAGTGGTCACAAAAAACTGACCAGTACTGCTCGCTCGACGGCAAGCACAAATCGTATTGCACGCCCGAAGCCTACAAAGGACAAAGCGCGCGCCTCTTTCGCAATCTCGGTGACGGACGATTCAGAGACGTAACCAAAGAGGCCGGTCTTTACGATCCCAACGGAAAATCCCTTGGCGTTGCGCTGCTCGACTACGACAACAATGGTTGGATCGATTTGTTTGTCTCCAATGACACGACGGCCAACAAGCTCTACCACAACAATCGCAACGGAACATTCACCGACGAGGGGTTCGCCTCTGGAGTTGCCTTCAGCGATGCGGGCCGCGCGCGCGCCGGCATGGGCACCGACGCCGGAGACTACGACAGCTCGGGCCGCCAGAGCATCGTCATCGGCAACTTCACCGACGAAAGCATTTCGCTCTACCATAATGACGGCTCGGGCCTTTTTACCGATGAATCAGTCACCGCGGGCATCGCTTCGCCCTCGGCCCAGTCGCTCACTTTCGGCTGCTTCTTCCTGGATTATGATCTCGATGGCCGTCTCGATATCTTTGCCGCGAACGGACATGTTGCGGACGACATCGGTGTCGTGCGCCCCAACCTTCACTACGCGGAGCCCCCGCTGCTCTTCCGCAACGAAGGCGAGGGGAAATTCCAGAACGTCGCTGCCGATGTTGGCCCAGCGCTACGCCACCCGATGGTTGCGCGCGGCGCCGCTTACGCCGATTTTTTCAACGACGGCGCTCTCGACGTGATCGTCACAACCAACAACGGTCCGGCGCATCTCTTCCGCAATGACCCCGCGAACCGCAACGATGTGCTCCGGCTCAAGCTCGTGGGCACAAAATCGAACCGCGACGCGATCGGAGCCAAGGTCACCCTCACGGCTGCAGGCGGCATGCGCCAATTCGCCATGGTCAAGTCCGGCTCGAGCTATCTTTCACAAAGTGAGTTCCCACTGACCTTCGGGCTTGGAAAACCAGGGTCCATCAGAGACATCACGCTTCAGATCGCCTGGCCCAGTGGCCAGAAGCAGACCCTTAGCCACGTCACTCCCGATCAGTTTCTCGTTGTCGAAGAAGGGAGAGGGATCGTTTCAGCGCGCCCCATCACCTTCATGCAAAAACTTAAGCCATAGCGCGATTCGCTGTTGGTGCGCAGAAAAAACCACAGCGTGCGAGCAACGCCTGAACTTCATCGCGGCTGGCACTCAGCTTCGCCGCGGCATTTAGTATGTCGGCTGCTTCAACCGGGTACCAGTTTCGCCGATCGCCCCTCCCTAGGCCAGCAACGTTGATGGGGTCGATGGCAGAATGGATTCGGTCGATCAGCGCTTTTGCCTCTCGATCAGAGAATTTCTGCCGCGCTTGAGCGCAGATATCCGCAAGAGCTGGGCCGAACTCAGGATGCGTGCAAAGAAGAAACGACGTTGCGAGGTGCGGCTTCTGGAGCCTGCGCGCCGACTCTGCGAAGCTTGCTGCAGCGAAATAAAGCAGCGTCAACTCCACAAACACCTCGAATCGATTCATGTTCGCGTAGAGCGCGGCAATGAGTCGCGCCGTAGCCTGTAGCTCCAGGTCTGTTTGCTGCGCGTATTCTTCGAGGCGCGTAGCAAATTGCCAGGTGCCCCAGTCGCTCTCGATCATTCCCGCAATCCGTGTAATGCCGAGCAGCGTGAGCGGAAAACCGGTAGAGAGCAGAGGATCGACAAAACCGGCAGCCGACGGAAGCAACGCCCAGCGCTTACCGGCGATTACGGAACTGCGGAAGGCGAGCCGGGGCACGTGTGTGAAAGGCCGCTCGGCGCGCGCGCTGGCGAACTGCGCCTTTAACGCCGGAATGCGTTCGAGCAACCGCAGCCACGCCCCTTCCCCTTCCTGAAGACCAAGTTGTATCGCGACCTCATCTGTCGCGGCGGCGCCCGCACTTGTAATTCCGTTGTTGAATTGGAGAACCCATATCCATCCCCCATCAAAAACGTGGTGGACAGCGGCGTCGTCGATCGGATACGGCGGCTGGCCATCGGTGCGGCTGAATTCCGTGTTCTCCAACCGCTCTACTCCGGAAAAATGGCTGTAGAGGCTCTGCGTAATAGGGTAGTCGGCAAGGGGAGTTTCGCGCAGCCCCAAGGCGTGGTGGAGAAACCCGCGTGGGCCGGTGGCGTCGATGACAAACCGAGCCTGAAAGTCCACGCTGCGGCCGCCTCGTTCACCGCGCAATCTAGTTTCGTCGCCTTCGTTCTGATAAGTCCACAGCTGAACGCGATCGAAGTAGTCGACGCCAAGGCGCTGCGCTTCCCTCACGAGAAAGTGATCGAAGTCTGCGCGAAACCAGTGCATGTCAGCGATTTCGTTATGCGGGCTGGCCGCCACGAGCAACTGGTCCCGATGTTCGCGATCGAATGAAGGCGCCTCGCCCAGCACATGATGATGAAACGTGAACCCGCGTTTGAGCCCGCATGCAATTTCAGGATGCGCTCGCTGCCAGCTTCCCCACTTGGCCATCGGCTTGAGCACCGGCAGATCATAATTAACGCACAATTCTTCAAAGAGCAGATTTGCCAGCGGCGTTGACGACTCGCCAATCACGATGCGCGGATGCGTGCCCCTTTCGATTAGAACAACGGAGCGTCCAAGCCGTCGTGCGATCATGGCGAGCAGTGAGCCTGCAAAGCCCGAGCCAACCACCGCGATGTCGTATTGAGCACTCATGCCTCGTCCTTGCATATATCGCAACCGATCGGCTCGAGGATCCTCTGTTCAAGATTCATTGTTCGCATGCGGGCAACGCGTCGCTCGCGGCAAGAATGGCAGACCTGCCACGTCTCTGCATCCCAGATATCGGCGAAGACTCGACCTCTATTGAGCAGAATCCCTCGATCGAATGCCGTTTCGAGCGTTCGCAGCCCCGGCGGCGAGAATTCGCCAGCCTCGGCCAGCTCTTCCATTGCGCCATTGCCGCCTCGCGTCGGAATCAGTGTCGCCGCCGTCGCTCCCGAATCAAATGCGAATTCCAGCGAGCGCACCGCCCACTCCACCGCTTCCTCCTCGAGCATAAAAGGCGGTTTCACCAGAATAAAAACGCGCACATCGATCCCATTTTTCCTCAGCCATCGCGCCGCCTCTCGAAACATCTCCAGTGTCATTCTTTTATTCAGCCGCTCCAGAATCCCCGCGTGCGCAGTTTCAAGTCCCATTGCAACTTCGAGACGCCCATGAATCAAGTTCCTGAATCGAAGACACGCATCGCCAACCAGCGCCGGATGCGATTCGACGATCACGCGCTCAAATCCGTCCACCCGTCGCGCAATCGCTTCGTAATCTCCCGGCGGAATCGCACGCGGATCGAAAAAGCTGCCGCTGTTATAGAGCTTGATCTGGCGCGCTGCAGGCAGACGGTCCAGAGCATAATCAATCTGCCGGGGAGTTGCACCGGCGGGAACTGCCTCCGCGGTCGTATTGCGCCAGAGGTCGCACATCAGGCAATGCCAGGGGCACTCTCGGCTGGTCAGAAATACGGTCGCCGTAGGCACGATTTTACCCGCAGACGTCCGCTCGTCCTCAACCAGAAACGCATAGGGAATCCCGGCATCGACGACATTGCGTGGTCCACGGCGCGCCAAAATCCAGTTGTCGCGCTCGCGAGCGGCGGCGGGATAAAAAGAAAGCAGGGGTTGCATCACTCGTAGAACGAATGAAACTGTTTGCGGTACTCGGCTTCACGATAGGGCAATCGCCGCCGCAGCGAATCCTCTGAAAGCGCGCCGTGCTGAAAGCGCCGCTTGGCAAAAAGGGGCATCTTCATCCCCGTCACCGCCCCCACCCCCCGTGAAACGACCTCGCCCTTCAGCGCATAGAGGATCTCCACGTCATAGTTGGTCAGCTTGATGAAGGGAATCGCTTCTGCGACGGCGATCACACGCGGCATGGTGTAGGGACTGAACCCGCTAAACCCACAATGGCGCGTCGTCGCGTAGGTGCGGACATAGGAGCGGCTGAGTCCTCCGCTATAGGTAAGCGAGTGTTTGATCTTCCCCACGCCCCAGCCCTCCTGGTACAACATTGGATTGTTGATCACGCTGCGAATCGTGAGCTCAGGATTGGCTTCGATCGGATAGTCCTTCAGGTTCTCGTCGCCGCCGTCTCCATCGATCAGATAACGCCAATCCGCGTAGCGCGCCCGAATTCCTTTGGCTAGAGCAAGCGCCATTGTGGCCGACTCAATATCGAGCGGCTTATAATCCTCGATCACGCGGATCGTCTCTGCCGCGTCGAGCGTCGCCGGGTCGGCCTCAATCGCTTCCAGAAACATCGACAGCCCCAGCGGCTCAAGGAACGCGCGCGCCTGGTGCAGATCGGGCCCGTCTCCGAGGTCCAGCACGAAGGCCTTTAATCTGCCCGGGTGCATGCCGAGCTTGCGCATCACATGATAGGTGACGAGAAATACGCTGCCGCTATCGATGCCTCCTGAAAAGCATGTGCCGATCGGCTCATCCTGCGGGATGGACTGCAGCCAGTCGGCGATTTCATCGGCAAGCGCGGAGATGTACGCTCGGCCAACTGCTTCGAGATCGGCCGGCAATTTGCTGCTCGCAGGTGTAAAGAAGCGCCGGTAAACGGGGTCGGGGTCGGGGCAGCCCACCAGCTCGAGCTCAACGACATAATGTGCCGGCACCATGCGTGTGTAGTTAGGCCGGAACTGACCATCGAGCCCTTCGGCTTTAAGCCAGCAATAAATGCTGTCGATGCGATCGGAAACGATAAGCGCGGGGCCTTCCTTACGCTTGGCCAGAAAATACCGCAACGGCCTGTCGAGTGAGCGGGCCATCCTCACCGTGCGGCCGCGCTTGGCAATCAAGGCAAAGGAGCCGCGAATCCGGCGGGCACTCTCCGCTGACCCATCGAGCAGCAGCCCCCTCGCCTCTTCGATATCCATGCCGTAGAGGTGGTTCAGCGCAGGGTCGGTGAGGTCGACGACGCGTTCGATCTGCTCGTACACACGGTCAAGCATAGCACCGCCCATCGGAGCCGCCGGTAATGACTTTGGCTCGATCGGCCCGAACGCGAACTCGTCGTAAGCGCTGATTTCCCCGATGACTTTCGAGGCCATCGGCGGCTCAGAGCGAGCGTCGCTGTCGTGCAATTCGAAAAGACCGGGCACAGGCTGCGGCAGCGCACAGAATGCGTTCGCGATGCCGTCGAACGCGCACAGCCCGTATTGGTGGAGGCGGCGGGAGTCGAACGATTTTTCCACACTTTAGATTCAGTAACTTGTCTATTTTCAATTGCTTACAGAAATGCCAAAAGGCCAAAAATGCCGTTTTGTTGGTACAGTTTTGGTACAGTTTGCTGAGGGCGGCGGAACTGTACTACGGGCTTCAATTTTCCTCAAGCCACGGTGGGTCGGCTCCGGCGGGATGCCCGCCGCCTCCAGGAATTGCTAAGTCATCTGGAATCAGTGGAAATGTTGGCTGATGCTGGCCTATGGCGGAACACCCGCCGCCTCCACACCTCTGTTTTCAATAGGATAGATAGCGTTTAAGGCAACTGTGTGCCAGGATTGTACCAGCCGGTCTGTGTAAGAAATTTGCCACAATTTTCTTACATGCTTGGTCTCTTTTCTGTAAGAAGTTTGCTACAATTTTCTTACAGACGAGGAGCCCATGGCGACTTCCGCACCAAGTATCCAGTCCGCTATCCAGAGCCGTATTCGAGCTCCGAAGATGCCTCGCGTCTGGACGGCTGACGACTTCGCCGACCTTGGCTCCCGGAGTGCCGTCGATCTCGCCTTGCACCGCCTCGTCTCTGCTGACAACGTGCGCCGGATCGCGCGCGGTCTCTATGACGTTCCCACCA
>JASHSG010000275.1 GCA_030040935.1 Acidobacteriaceae bacterium
AAGCTACCATTTAAATTACCGAACCTGACAATCCTATTCATCGCAATTTGTGAGGCGCGGTTTGCGAAAAAGGGAGAGGTTTGTCCACTGCCACTGAAGCCGACCACCTCGAATAGCTTCTGGCCCGCTACCTCCTGCCTCCTGCACTTAGGCCTCGCTCTCCCAAATCGGCTCGCGTATACCTCGTTGCCGCGCGGAGTTCGGACTGCTTCGTGGGCCGGCACAGAGATGGAATTGCGGCCGAAGGCCGCGGCTGCTGCATGCAATGCATGGTCGGGACGGGCAGATTTCTGCCCCAGCGACGAAGACTCGTCGCCGGGGACCCCGTGAACTGCCGAATTGCTCGGCTTCGCCTCGCCCCCTCGCAGTCTCTTTTCGTGCGCGCTCGCTGCGCTGCGCCGCAAGGTTGGGGTGCTTCGTGGGCCGGCTTTCTCCTGGCTTTGGAAGAGAGTTGAGGTGAGGATGCATGGTCGGGACGGGCAGATTTGAACTGCCGACCCCTCGCACCCCAAGCGAGTGCTCTACCAGGCTGAGCCACGTCCCGACATAACGCAGCCGGCCCGCCATCGCGAACCGGCTCAGGGGTCTGAACCCAGTTTACACCGTCGCGCATATCGGCCACATCTGCAGTCGATCGCTTCCCATTTTGCTCGTGGCCGTTCCACGAGACCCGTCGATTCCGCTTCGCGCTTCAGCCTCGCCCGCCCGCCGCGCAGCTTCAACGCGGTCTATTGACCGCGGGAACAACATGACTTTTGTCATGTACCCAAAAGTGGATTCTTCGCGCATTGTGAAGAGACAGGGCAAAGAACCCAGCATGGACTTACGGCCGCAATTGGCCCGTTCATAAAGCATCCGCAGGTTTTTGACGAGAAGCATTTTCCCCCAGGGCTGCGCATCCTCGAACGATCGCGGAATCCGCCGTCAAGCGAAAACAAACGGCGAGCACAAGGCAAGCGGATCATCGAGGGAAAGGCGGCAAATGCACTCCCCCCATTGGCGTCACACCTTCGAATCCGGCATCAACCGCAACCAGTCGCGCATCGCAAAAAGACAGAAGACGGTTGCGCGCGCGCTTCTGCTTTTATTGGCTTCGGCGGGGCTCGCAGGCTGCACCGAGAAGCTTCCGACGCTGAAGCAAGTGGCCGCGCCGGCGATCAGCTCCTTTTCCGCAAGCCCGGCGTCGATTGTTAATGGCTCAACGACCACGCTGAGCTGGTCCACGACCGGCGCGACGAGCATCGCCATTACGCCGGGGACGTTTGCATCGACGGCCGCGGCGGGATCGGTGATTTTGAGCCCTACAGCGACGACCACGTTTACGCTGACGGCGACGAACACCACAGGCTCGGCGACCGCGACGCAGACGGTAACCGTGACTCAACCGACGCTGCCCACAATCAGCTCATTCGCGGCAAGCCCGACGAGCATCACGCTGGGCGGGATCAGCACGCTGAGCTGGACGACCTCGGGCGCGACGACTCTGAATATTGCGCCGGGAAACCTGGCATCGACCGCGGCGAGCGGAAACGTGAATGTGAGCCCTGAAACCACGACCACCTATGTGCTGACAGCGACCAATGCGGCTGGATCGGTGACGGCGTCGGCAACGGTGACATTGACGTCGTCGGGCGGCGCATTATCGATCACCACAACGAGCTGCCCGGGTGGAACGCAGAACACGGCCTACGCCGGCTGCACGATTGCCGCAACCGGCGGGAATCCGCCATACACTTTCTCGCTCGACGACAGTGGCAACTATCCTCCGCTGCCGGAGGGGTTGACGCTGGATTCCTCTTCGGGAGAAATCACCGGCCCGCTGATCGGGGGCCAGGGGACGTACACACCCGAGATCGTGGTGAAGGATGCGACGGGCGCCACAGCGAACGCACAGATCGCTTTCGCGATGAATGGGAGCAGTGCATTCCTGGCCAACGTTTTTACTTCCGCCTCCATCTTCCACCATCGCGTGGACGCGGCGACAACGAATCTGCCCGTGGACACCTCGCCCGCGGCTCCGATGTACAGCGGCTATCTGCCGGAAACCATCAAGCCGTTCTTCGGCAACAATTCGAACGCGCCCTTCCCCAACGGGATTCCCGCAATCGAAGTTCCGTATAACGAGCCCGATGTTGCCGTATCGACGACGGTGTACCAGTCGTACTTCACTTCCGGTCCGATTCCCGCTTACGCGCCAGTGGAAGGCACGAGCAATTCGACGGGCGACCGGCATGTACTGGTGTATCTGGAGCCGGGCAATGGAACGAATCCGGCGCTTTACGAGATGTGGCAAGGGATCTATCTCGACGGGCCCTGGACCGACTCCTCGAACGCTGAATGGCCCAATGTGTCGACGGATGCGCTGACGCCGCAGGGACAGGGAACGTCGGATGCGGCGGGCTTGCCGGTGGGGCCGCTGCTCGCCAACGCCGATGAAGTGATCGGGACGGGCTCGCCTGCTGCGCCGAATGGAACGATCAAGCATCCCATTCGATTCACGCTCAATCATATGTTGAACTACTGGGTCTGGCCGGCCACGCAGACCGCCGGAGTCGGAAGCTGCGACGACGCGAGCGGCAACCCCATTCCCGTCGAGAATGAGGTTTCGCAGGCTACCCCGCCGTCAAGCTGCACCATGAGCGGAGCCGCGGGTGAGATTTACCGGCTGATGGCGTCGGTGCCGACCCCGGCTTGTGCGGCGACCAGCCCCCAGGCAGCGATCATTATTACTGCATTCCGGAACTACGGAATCATCCTGGCCGACAACGGAGACAGCGGCGGCTTGATCGGAACTCCGGATGCGCGCTGGAACGACGCAGACCTGGAATGCCTGACGAGCCTCACGCTCGGGGACTTCGAGCCGGTTAACGTTTCGAGCCTGATGGTGTCGAACGACAGCGGTGCGACCAGCCACTAGGATCTACCAAGGTATACAGACGGGCCGCGCAGGCTTCTCGTGGGGGAGTCAGTGCGCGGGGGGAACGTAGTCGGCCGGCAGAGCTGAACCCGAACCGAAGAAGAATTCCTCCATTTGCTCGACCAGGAACTGCTGGGCCTGGGGCAGCCATGGCTGAAGGCGGTATTCGTTGAGCAGCATCTTCTGGCGGCC
>JASHSG010000276.1 GCA_030040935.1 Acidobacteriaceae bacterium
ATGCCGGAACCCGCAGCGAGATCGTGGAACTGGTTGAACAAAACTTTCTTCCAGTCCTCCGTTAGCTCGTCCGACGGGTACTTCGCGCCGTAGAGCCAGGCGAGCGAGGAGAATTTCTCGGCGTTGAGCATCTCCTCTTCCGCCGTGCGCATGTTGTGTTTGTGATTGGCCTGCGTGGTGAAGACGCCGCGATGGTATTCGAAGTAAAGCTCAGAGTCCCAGGTCGGGATCGATACTTTGCCCGGCACCGCGAGCGGCGCCGTATATCCCTTGGCAATCGACTGGTAGTTCCAGACGGGGCTTTCGGGGGCGATGGTCTTCTCGACCGCCGAGAACCAGCTCTGCGCTGTGCCGAATTCAAACTTCGGCGTCACCGGAGCTCCGCCGTTTGCCGCGATTGAGGCGGCATCGGGTGTGGCCCAGTGGAAGCCCTCGTCGAGCACGGCGCGCGTGGGCCCGCCGCCGTGATCGCCCACGCCGTAGAGGTCCTCGAGCTCCGTCGTGCCTGGCGCTAACTTGCGCGCAGCGGCCAGATCGTCGCCCAGGTGCAGCGGCGCAAGGTCCTGATCGTCGTAGCCGTGCGGAAAGTAAGCCAGCACCTTCGATCCGTCGGGCGATTGCCACCAGAACAGCTTGAAGGGGAGTTGATTGGTGTCGTTCCACGTCATCTTCTGCGTAACGAAGTAGTCGACGCCGCTCTTTTTGTAGATCTGCGGAAGCTGCCAGTTGTATCCGAAGGAATCGGGATTCCAGCCGATGCGCACATCGACGCCGTAGGCCTGCTTGTACCAGCGCTTGCCGACCAGCAGTTGCCGCACCAGCGATTCTCCATCGGGCATATTCAGGTCGGGCTCGACCCACATGCCGCCGACAATTTCCCATCGGCCCTCCTGAATGCGCCGCTTGATCTCGGCATTCATATCCGGGTACTTGTCGGCCATCCATTCGTTGTAGGCCGCTGCCGACTGCGTATAGGTATAGCCGGGATACTCGCTCATCAACTGCAGCGCCGTCCCGAAGGTGCGCCGGACGACGTCGACGGTCTCGGTCCACGGCCACAACCAAGCCGCGTCGATGTGGGAGTTGCCGGTGAGGTGGAAGGTTGCAGCCGCGAGCAACGGGCGCAGCGGTTCGAGCCGGCCCTGCGCGGCCCTGAGGCTGGCGTCGAAATTGGCCTGGGCCTGCGCGCGGGCGTCGCCGCTCTTAGTCTCGGCCGCATCGAGTGCCGACACGTCCACGGCGGCGATGGCGGCATTGAGGGCATCGAGTTTTGCCCCGTCACCGGGCGCAAGCGAAGGCAGCAGGACGAAGGCCGACAAAAACTCCTGCGCCAGATCTTCGGGATTGGGACGGCTCTCTGGAAACTCGATGCGCAGGCTGGCGCCACGAAAGGTTTTTGTGTCGATGGTCGAAAGGAGCTTGACCGCGATTACGACTTTGTCGCCTGGATGCGCTCCATCGAGCAGAACGATTGGCTCGAGATCTTCACCCATGGCCGCGCGGCGGCCATTGAAGTAGATCATCTCGGGCATGGGGCCGTTGGCAGTGGCCCGGAACTGGAACCAGATGCGCGCGCCAGTCAGGTCATAGCCATTGAGCGTGTCGGGAATCTGAACGGTCTGCCGGAACCAGACGGTATCGCTCGGGGCCCTGGCCATCAAGGGAACGGGCTGCCAGCCAGAGTCATCGAGTTCGACTGCCTCGCCGTGCGCGAGGTCGCCGGCATGCATCTTCCATATGCCGGAAGGCAGTTCGCCGAGGCTCAAAAGCCTCTCCACCACAGCGTGAGATTGCGCCGGCAGTTGTGCCGCAACTCGCTCGGTCTCGCTCACGACCACCTGGCCGGACGCGAGCCGCTCAGTGAAAGTCGCCAGGCTTATAAGCAAAACAGCCGTCAGGCGGCAGCGCGCCTTCAGCGAAGAATCCATAGCGAAAAATCCCCCGCCGCATTGTAGCCCGAAACATCCTCCGTGTACCGAGGTCCGCTGGCGCGGCTTGCTCCCTGCCAAGGTACGCAGCGGATGGCATGTGTCCGGTCTCGCGGGCGGGACCGGGTTTTTATCGCCGCAAACCCGCGAAATGCTCTACTCTGGCTTCTAACGCCAATGAGCGGCTATTGGGCCAAAATCCGGGAAGCGCTCCTGCAGGCCTTTATTCACGACGTCGTGAACACGTCGAAAGCGGCTGCATATTCCGGAATGCTCATGTTCTTCCCCGCCCTTCTGGTGATCACCACGCTGGTGGCGCAGGTCGAGGAGGGTCCCAGTCTGGTAGGCGAGACACGAACCGTTCTCGAGCAGTTTTTGCCCGCTGATACGCTGGATCTCGTTCAGTCGTCCATCCTCGCCCATCACCTTCACTCCGGCCAGTTGATTCTTTCCGCGACCTGCCTCAGCCTTTTCGCGGGACTTGGAGTGATGCTCTCGCTGATGGAAGGATTTCGCCGCGCCTACCGGCTGCCGCCGGAAAGCTGGACCTTTTGGGCACGCCGGGCGCGCGCCCTCCTGCTCGTGTTTATCGTGCTGATTCCGCTGTCGGTGGCCTCCCTGGTGATCGTCTTCGGCCACCAGATCGAATTGTGGATGATCGATAACGCGGGGCACGATCTGCGCCACGTCGTAGTCGTCTTCTGGCGCATGGTCCGGTGGACGGTAAGCTTTGGCGCGATCCTCGCGGTCCTGACTGCCCTTTACCACTTTGGTACGCGGCGCACCGAGCGCTGGTTCTGGGTGGTGCCTGGCTCGATCGCGGGCACCATGATCTGGTTTCCGGCCACACTCGCCTACGGCTGGTATGTGACCAGCGTCGCCAATTACACACGGCTTTATGGATCGTTTGCGGCGGGAATCGCCACTCTGGTTTGGCTTTACATCACATCGTTCAGCGTTCTGCTGGGGGCGGAGCTGAATGGCGTTCTTTATTGGGAGCGGCAGAATCAGATCGCCGCTGACACTTCGGCGCGCGAACCGGCGCGACTTTCCAGCTGAGGGACGCGTCGCGGACTTTTTCCGCAAGAGTTCCGGCGCACCTTGTTCAGTGCGGGCTCGCCAGCGTGTTCCCTGTTTTCCGTCGCCGGCCAGTTACAATAGAGTCAGTCGCGTCCCCGTGCTCCCGTTGATCCGCTGAAAAACCATTTTCGACCAACAAGAATCGTGTCTGGAGCCTCCTCCATGCCCTTTGCCGAGCTGAGTCTGACGGAATCGCCCTCGCAGCGCCGCGCCAAGATCGTGGCCACGCTGGGGCCGGCTTCGAACACCGAACCGGTCATACGCGCCATGATTCGCGCCGGCGTCGATGTCGTCCGGCTCAACTTTTCCCACAGCACGCATGAGCGCAAAGTTGCGGTCATGCAGAAAATCCGCAAGGTGAGCGAGGAAGAGAACAAACCGCTCTGCATCCTCGCCGACCTGCAGGGGCCCAAGATCCGCACCACTCTGCTCAAGGATCATCAGCCGGTTCTGCTCAAGGGTGGGCACCGCATTACGATCACGCCGCGCGACGTGTTTGGCACGTCAGCCCTGATCGGAACCACTTTCAAGACCCTGGCCGAAAACGTTGAGCAGGGCTCGCGCATTCTGCTTTCCGACGGCCTGATCGAGCTGCGCGTGCACGAGATCGCAGGCGACGAGGTCGTCTGCGACATCGTCAACGGCGGGATGCTGGGCGAAAGCAAGGGCATCAATCTTCCCGGCGTACTGGTGCGAACGCCCTCGCTCACCGAGAAGGATTCAGAGGACCTTGAGTTTGCGCTGAATCACGGGGTGGATGCCATTGCAGTCTCTTTCGTGCGCACTGCCGAAGACGTGAGCCTGGTGCGCAACCGCGTGGCGGCGCACGGCGCGGATACATGGATCATCGCCAAGCTGGAAAAGCCGCAGGCGGTCGAGCATCTCGACGCGATTCTCCAGGTGGCCGACGGCATCATGGTGGCGCGAGGCGATCTGGGCGTGGAAGTGCCGCCGGAAAAAGTTCCCGCGATTCAGAAGTTCATCATTCGCCGCGCCGCCGAATATTTCAAGCCGGTCATCACAGCGACGCAAATGCTGGAATCGATGATCGAGAACCCGCGGCCTACGCGCGCCGAGGTTTCCGACGTGGCGAACGCCATTTATGACGGCACGGATGCAGTGATGCTTTCGGGCGAGTCCGCGGTGGGCAAATATCCGGTCGAATCAGTGGAGATGATGGCGCGCATTGTCACCGAGACAGAGCAGCACATGCGCGAGAATCTCGAATCCGCGCCGCGAGAGCGCCGCAGCGGCCTCACCATTGCCGAAACCATCTGCGAGGCGACGGCGCACGCCGCCGACGACCTTGACCTGCGCGGAATTGCACTCTTCACCGAGTCGGGCGCAACGGCCCGGCAGCTCTCCAAGTACCACCCTACGGCTCCCATCTTCGCGCTCAGCCCGGTGGATGTCACCGTCAACCGCCTCAACCTGCTGTGGGGCACAACACCCATTCGATGTCCCAAGGTGAACTCCAATGAGGCCATGGTCGATTGCGCCGAGAATCTGCTGGAACGGGGCGGCTACGTTCGTCCGCGCGAGGTGATTGCGATCGTGGCCGGCACGCGCACTAAATCCGGCTCGACGAATTTTCTCCGATTGCACGCCATGGGCGAGAACGCGCCGAACGGTGCGCGCGCTCGTGGTCCCCGCGGCGCGCAGGCCGCGCCCGATACCGCTGCAGCGACCAAAAAGCGCCGCTGAGCGCACGCTGGAAAACTGCGGGGCCCTCAACAATCAAATCAGCCGTGAGGGGCGCGAAATTATCTGCGCCTGCGCCTGAAGCTGCGCGCTCGGAAGCCACAGCGCCGTTGCATCATTTTTCAAATAAATTCAGCGGAATCGAATCGCCCATCGCCTTGTAGCCGGCGGGCGACGGATGCAGGTGGTCTCCGCAATCGAATGCCGGTAAAAGCTGGTCGGGATGGGCGGGGTCGCGCACCACGGCATCGAAATCGACGACCGCGTCGAAGTGGCCCGCGGCGCGAATCCACGCGTTGACTACCTGCCTGTCCGCCTCGCTCCATGGCCCGGGATGGTAGTAGCCGGATCCCGTGTATGGCGTGATGGTTGCGCCGTAGACGCGCAGCCCGTGGGCGTGTGCGCGCGCGACGATCTGCTGGTACGCCGCGATCACGCGCTCCACAAGCGCGGTGTGCTGATCGGCGGGGACCTCACCGTTGCGGGCCAGGCCACCGAGGTCATTCACACCCTCGAAGACGATCAGCCAGCGGACGCCGGCGGGAGCCAGCACGTCGCGGTCGAACCGCGCCAGCACATTTGGTCCCAGCCCATCCGTGAGCAGATGGTTGCCGCCGATTCCCTGGTTGGAAACGCCGACATCGTGCGTCTTTTTCGAAGCCTCGAGCCGCGCGGCCAGTACGTCGGGCCAACGATCATTTCCATTGGTGGTTGCACCGTGACCATCGGTAATCGAATCGCCGAGCGCGACCACCGTTGCCGCTTCAGGCGAGGTGCGCACGTCGATTCCCGTGAGCTGATACCAGTGGTCGACATGCTTCGCGTCCGGCAAATCCGTCGCCGCCACCGCGTCGCCGTGCTCGTAGTACGAAGTGGACCGCGAGCCCGGGTGTCCGGTCTCCGGCATTGGCGGCGCGTCAAGATGAAACGTCACGGCAATATCCGACAACGGCGCCACGGGCATTTCGAGCGGATCGGAGACGAACTCCGCGCCGGGAGGAACGGTGACGTCCAATTTGCCGTCAAAGGTGAGGGCGCGATCGCTCCCGGAGTCAATTGCGGCAGCCGCCGGTGAAATAGCGTGCGCCACGTGCACCGACGTGAAGTGCAGCGCCACGGTGCCGAATGCATTCGACAAATGGACGCGCAACGCCGAGCCGCCCAGAGACAGATGAACGATCTGGCGCACGGTGGCATCGCGCAGGTCGTCTACCGGAAGTGAGTTCTGTGGCTCCGGAACCTGCTGGGAAGCGCCCCAGCTTGCCACCCACGCGCTTCCCCTTGCGGCGCCCTTTTCGGCGGGCGCGGAAAAGGCGATCAAGACCAATCCCAGAATTGCCGTGAATTTAAGTGCGTGTTTCATCTTCCATGGATTACCATGATCTCCGCAGTGAATCGCTTTTCTTATGAGCGCTGCAAGCATATCATCCCGGAGCGTGCCCATGCATTTCCGCTTAAAGCCATTCGCTTTCGCTCTCGCTTTTGCCGCCGCCTCAGCGTTGCAGGCTCAGACGCCCTGCACACCGGTCACATTCACGGCGGATCAGGATCACCAGAACATGATGGACCAGCTGGGCATCAAAACGCTTCGGCCCGGATGGAGCGGGAACGAAAACGCTCCCAACCACGCCAACTACGACGAAGCGAAGGCCAATCCGTATCCCAATGTTCCCGATCCGCTCAAGATGAATGACGGGACACCCGTAACCACCGCCGAGCAGTGGTGGAAAGACCGCCGTCCGCAACTGGTCGAAATGTATTCGAAATACGTTTATGGCTTTGTTCCCGCCAACGTCCCCAAAGTCACCTGGACGGTGACCGCGGTCGATCGGGAGTCGATCGGTTTCACGCCGGTCATCGCCAAGGACCTGATCGGCGAGGTGGACAACTCGGGCTGTCCCGCGATCAGCGTCAAGATTCATATGACCGTGGTCACGCCGGCCAACGCTGCCGGCCCGGTACCGGTGCTTATGGAGTTTACCCGCGCCGGATTTCCCTACCCCAACCAGCCGCGGGGACAAGAGCTCGACCAGATCAATACAGCCTGGAAGGCAGTGTTGATTCAGCAGGACCCGTCGCTCAAGGACGTTTTTGCCAAACATCCCGCGTGGGAGCCGCTCGAGGAGCCACCGTTCTTCGTGCCTCCGCCGTTGAATGCGGACGGCGATCCTCCTAATGAATGGGAGCTGGTTGCCGCCGGCTGGGGCTTCGTGCGTTTTGATCCGGCGAGCGTGCAGGCCGACAACGCCGAAGGCCTGACGCGCGGGATTATCGGGCTCGTCAACAGAGGCCAGCCGCGCAAGCCCGACGACTGGGGCGCGCTTCGGGCGTGGGCCTGGGGCGCGGACCGCGGACTCGACTATCTCGAAACCGATCCGGCCGTCGACGCCAAGCACGTGGGCATTGAAGGCGTCTCGCGCTACGGGAAAGCGGCGCTGGTCACGATGGCCTTCAACGATCGCTTCGCCATGGTGCTGGTGGGTTCATCGGGCAAGGGCGGAGCCACACTATTGCGGCGCAACTTCGGCGAGGGCGTGGAGAATCTGGCCACGGGCGAGTATTACTGGGAGGACGGCAACTTCATCAAATACGACGCAAGCGAAGCCACGTTCGGCAGCATGAACCCCGGCGATCTTCCCGTTGACTCGAACGAGCTGATCAGTCTTTGCGCGCCGCGGCTGACGTTCATCAGCTATGGCCTGCCGGAGAAGGGCGATGCCAAGTGGCTCGATCACGAGGGCAGTTGGATGGCCACGGTCGACGCCAGCCGCGTCTTCGCGCTGCTGGGCGCAAAGGGTCTCGACGTGGCGGGCGATTACAAAACAGCGGCGATGCCGGCCTTCAATCATGGCCTGCTCGAAGGCCAGCTGGCCTGGCGCCAGGATGACGGCGGCCACACCGATGCGCCCAACATGAAGTGGTTCATCCAGTGGGCCGACGGATTTATCGGCCACGCGCCGCCGCAATAGAAGGCCGCAAGGCTCCCAGCGCCTGTTTCACGCGGGGAGCCTTGCGATTCCGGCTTTATCGACCTTTATCTAAAATCTAGAATCCACCGGAGCGAGGGCCACACCGCGGAATGCCTCGCCGGCCTGGGCCGAGCGGACGGTCACGAACGTGTCCAGATAGCCTTTGGCCGCCAATTTGGTGGCGCTGATTTGATCGGTGACTTTCACCAGCTTATTCGGATCGGCGCCGTTGTCGCCGTTCAAGCTGATGGTGGATGTGATCGCGTAGATCGTAGCGGTGCCATCGTAATTGACCTGGCCGATAATGTTGCGGCAGCCGCCCGTGGCCGGATCGATCGAGCTGGGGTAGTTCCGGACGCTATAGGGGACGCCGAGGTTGAGCCCGTTCTGGATGGTGTACTCGAGCGTCCAGGTACCGTCGACGAGAACCCACTTCTGCAAGCCGGCGCTCGAGAGCGTGCCTGCGTCAGCAACATTCACCTGCCCGTTGATGGTTTGATCGGCCGTATAAATGAGATCGCCCTCGTTGCAAACATACAACGTGGTATCGTTGGCGAACCAAATCCCAAAGGGATAGTAGCCGCCGGGGCTGTTTGTCGTGCTGGCGCTGGTGGGGAATCCGGGAAGAATCGCAAACGGCTCGTTGACGGTGCCGCCGGCAGGGGCATTGCCGGTGGTGGGCAGAACGCCCGGGGTGCCAAGCTGATAGACGGTGTTGATGCCGTTGCCGCCGCTGCCCTTGGCGACATAGAGCGTGTCATTGAAGATGGTTTCGCCGCGGAAGTTGGTGTCCTTGCCCGGCTTGTCGCCTGAGACGGAAATGAAAAAGGAAATCATGTTGTTGTCGGGCGGGACGAGCGGCGCCGCGCCCGGAGTGAAGAGTTCCGCGCCGGTGGAGTGCGAAAGATTGAAGCCGAGCTGGGTCTCGCCCACCTGCTTCTTCGAGAGACCTCCGTTGTTGTCGTTGCCGACCGAGTAATACAGGTCGTTGTCGGCCAGGATCGAGGCGCGGGAGTTATCGCCGCTGTAGGCGTCGCCATCGGTATAGGAGATACGGCCAAATGCGTCCACTTCCGCCACTGAACGGTAATAAGCCGTGGGATTGCCGGCTCCAACAAAGCTGGCCACCGCGGGATTGGTCGGGTCGCAGAGCCCCGGCGTGTTGGAGGCTGAAACGTCGATCAGGTTTGGCGCAGTAGGCGACTCCGGCCCGGCGGTCGAGCCCTGGGTCAGGATGTTCGTGGTCGTGTTCAGAGTCAGAGCCGGGCAGCCGGGTCCTCCGCGATAGCCCATGAAGGTCAGGCTCTTGCCATCGGCGGAACGATTCAGCGCGAGCTCCGATTTGGAGCTGAAGCTGGTGACGATCTCATCGGCAGGCACTTTGAGCGCACCAAGCGGGAAGCCGTCGGGCGTCAGATCCCAGAGCACGATGGGCGAGGAGACGCCGAAGCTTCCGTCGGTGTTGGCGTTGTTCCACACGTTATGGCTGTCATGGAGATTCGGCGCTTCGCCGTTGTCGCTGGCGTAACCACAAGTCACTGTCACGGCCGTCGTGGTCGTCGATTTTGTTTGATCGGCGGGCAGCAGCAGCACATTCACCGTTGCGGCATTCGGGTTCGTGATCGGGCCGGTGTTCAGGCAGCCGGGCGGCAGCACTTCCCCGGGGACAACCGTGGCGGCGTTGCCAACGTAGACTGTCCCGCTCAGCACGATGCTGCCGGGAAAGAACCCGAAAAATTCGGGATGGCCGAAATCGGAACCGTAACCGAAACCGAAGCCAGAATCGCGACCATAATCTTGCGCGAAAAGGCTGATAGGTGAAGCAAGGGCTGCCGTCGCGACAAGAACTGCAGTAACGAGGACGAAACCGCGCGCGGCTGCGCTGTTGAACGCACGAGTATTCATAGGGATCCTCCCGGGTGATCTGGAATCTGAGTTGGATTCGTGGAGAATAATCGAATCGACTTTCGCGGTTGAAGCTAGCACCGGGAAGTGAACGACTGATGAAAGGACGCGGAAAATTGCGCGAGTGCGGAGGCAGGGCGACGGCCTTTGTTCTGCCTGCTCGCCGCCAACATGTCCTCCAGCTCGCTCATTCCTTCGTTTCCCCGGACCCATGGTCACTGTTTCTCAGTCGTCGTCGGGCAACCCGCTCGGTGTTTCCCTGATCAGCTGGTCCGGGGCGATTTGGGTTGGGATG
>JASHSG010000277.1 GCA_030040935.1 Acidobacteriaceae bacterium
CCACGAGAAGGGCGCGTTCACCGGCGCCCTCGCGCGCAAGATTGGCCGCGTTGAATTGGCGCATGAGGGCACGCTCTTTCTCGACGAGGTGGGCGAGCTCCCGCTCGATCTGCAGCCCAAGCTTCTGCGCGCTCTGCAGGAGCGTGAGATCGAACGCCTTGGAGGAACGCGCCCCATCCCCGTGAACGTGCGGCTCATCGCCGCCACCAACCGCGACCTGGCCAAAATGGTTGCGGAAAAGCAATTCCGCAGCGACCTTTATTACCGGCTCAAAGTCTTCCCTGTTTCTGCTCCGCCCTTGCGTGAGCGCGCCGCCGATATTCCCATCCTCGCGCGCCACTTCGTCTCGCTCCATGCGCGGCGCATGGGCAAGAGCATTGAAACCATCCCACCCGAGGCAATGGCTGCGCTTGTGGCGTGGAAATGGCCCGGCAATATTCGCGAGCTGGAAAACTTCCTCGAGCGCGCCGTAATCCTTTCGCGCGGCCCGCAGCTCCATGTGCCTCTTTCCGAGCTCAAAGCCATGGAAGAGGAAGATGAAGAAGACTCCGAAGTCTCCCCCAAACCAACGTTGCAGGCTGCCGAGCGCGATCACATCCTGCGCGCGCTCCGCGAGGCCAAGGGCATCATCGGCGGACCAGGCGGAGCAGCTGAGCGGCTCGGTCTCAAGCGCACCACGCTCAACTCCAAAATGAAGAAACTCGGAATCGAGCGCGGCGACTATATGTAGTCTCGGCGACGGAATATCGTCATCGTCACTCCGTCGCGCCGCTCTCCCCGTCGCCCGCTCGGTCGGCCGCCTCTCATCAGCATCTCCTTTTCTTTCAGTGTGATGCAGTCGCCTTCGCGCGGCCCTTCGAGTTTGGCACACGCCGTGCCTTATCACAGGCGTGGCGCAGGACGAGCCGCACGATGCTTCGAATCACATTTGAGGAAAACTCGGAAGCATTCGTCATCAAGTTGGAAGGACGCATCGCCGGCCCATGGGCTGCCGAGCTTGGCCGCCTATGGGAAGAGAAAGCTCCGGCCATCGCGAAGAAGAAACTGTCTCTTGATTTGCGAGGAACAACTTTTGCCGACGCCGGCGGGATCACAGTTCTGAGAAAGATCTACTCACAAACGCACGCTGCGATCATCACCGGCACACCCTGGACCGAGTATCTCGCCGAAGAAGTAGCGCGCGAGAACTCGCAACAAACGGATACGGAGAGCTGAGATGCAAACGGGACACGATTTGACGAACAATGCGGGCGCGCCTTCTTACCGGAAGGGCGAGTTCTTTAAGGCCTTGCCAGCCGCAGCGCTGGCCGATCTGGAGCCGCTGCTCGCACCTTCTTCCTATCCCTCCAACGTCGTCCTCTTTACCGAAACTCAGCCGTCATCGGGCGTCTACGTTGTCCTCGACGGCGAAGTTAAGCTCTCGATCAATTCGAGCGACGGCCGTCGCCTGAGCTTCCACATCGCCAAAGCAGGCGAGGTTCTTGGCCTCTCGCCAACGCTTTCCGGCGGCGCGTACGAAATGACTGCCGACACCCTTTACCCGGCAAAGATCGCACACATCTCGCGCCAGGTGTTCCTGCAATTCCTGTCGCGCCATCCTGAGGTTTATCCCGTGGTCACGCGCGAAATCAGCCGCAGCTTCAACCTTGCCTGCGAGCAATTGCGCATGGTTGGCCTGTCGACTTCTGTGCCGGAGCGCCTTGCTCGGCTGCTGCTGGTATGGAGCGACGAGCCTGGCCAGAAGCAGGAGCGTTCTGCGCGCTGCCGAGTGTCGATGACACACGAAGAGATCGGCGAATTCATCGGCGCCTCGCGCGAGACCGTCACCCGCACGCTGAGCATCTTCAAGAACCGCCGCCTTGTGGCGCAGCACGGATGCACGCTTACCATTCCCAACCGCGGGGCCCTGGAAAGCTACGCGCGCGGCTAAAGTTTTTCTTCATCCTCGAACGGCGGGTTGAAGGCGTCCACAGGGGAAATACAGAAGGGGTTGCCGCACTGGCTTGAAGTGAGTTGGCCGTTCGCAATGGCTAAGCGATGTGGAAGGCATCGCGTCGCCGAGGCGGGCGGCCAAGATTTTCTTGAGCGCGCCCCGCCACTATTTCAGCATTTTCCGCAGCGCAAGGCGCGCCGCATGATACCCGCACATGCCGTGAACACCCCCGCCCGGCGGCGTTGACGCCGAACACAAGTACAGTTTGGGCGCGCCGGTCGCGTAGCCTTTTACCGTCGGCCGGAAGAGCAATTGCCGCACGGTCATCGCGCCGCCGCTGATGTCGCCGCCCAGAAGGTTCGCATCCATCGCCTCCAGCGCCGCAGGCGCCGAAACATGCCGTGCCAGCACGCAATCGCGGAATCCCGGCGCAAAGCGCTCAATCTGCGCTTCGATGCGCTCTGTCATGTCGAACGTGGAACCGTTGGGCACATGACAATAGGCCCACAGCACATGTTTTCCCTCGGGTGCGCGCGATGGATCGTAGAGGGTGGGTTGAGCAACCAGCACAAAGGGCCGTTCAGCTTCGCGGCCATGGGCGACTTCGTATTCGGAGGCCGCGATCTCCTCAAACGAACCGCCCAGGTGAACGGTGATCGCTCGCCCGCAATCTGCTCCGCGCCACGGAACTGGCTGCGAAAGGGCGTAATCGATTTTGAAAGCTCCCGGCGCGGCCTTGAATCGCTCCAGGTCGCCTTTATATTTAGGCGAGAGCCGTTCGCCGGCAATCTCAACCAGTTTCCGCGGAGTGGTGTCGAACAGCACAAGCTCGCTGCTTCGTTCCAGTTCGCTGAAGGCCGCCGCATCGATGGGGCGCGATGTGTTCACCGTTCCGCCCAGCGTCTCCAGGTACCCAATCAGCGCCTTAACAAGAGCCTGTGCGCCGCCTCGCGGAATGGGCCAGCCCACGGCGTGGATCGTGATTCCGAACATCCACCCGATGGTCGCGCTCAGCGGCCGGTCGAAGCTGAGAAACGAGTGACCCGCCAGTCCCGCGAAAATAGCGCGCGTGCGCGGACTGACGAAATGGGCTTTGGCGAAGCCTTGCGCGGACTGGATCGCGGAAAGTCCGAATCGCGCCATGCGCAGGGGATGGTGCGGGATGCGCAGCACCGGTCCCAGCACGTCCTCCGCGAATTCCATCCAGTCGTCGGCTGCGGGCCGCATCATGCTCCGCCACAGCTTTCCGTCCGCGCCCAGGGCGCGCTCGGCATGTTGCAGATCTCGCTCCAGCACTACGGCCGATCCATCGTCGAGCGGGTGCGCCAGCGGCGCTTCCCCATGAATCCACTCCAGTCCATAATCCGCCAGAGGCAGCATGGCGAAAAATGGAGAGCCGGCGCCGAACGGATGCACCGCCGAGCCGAAGTCGTGTAAGAATCCCGGCAGCGTGAGCGGCAAACTGCGCGCCGCGCCGCCCGGCGTGGCTTCCGCTTCGAAGACCTCCACGCTGAACCCCGCCTGCGCCAGCACGATGGCCGCAGCCAGCCCGTTGGGACCCGATCCAATCACGCACGCGCGGCTCATTGCTTCATCTTCCTCCGAGGGCACGTTCCTCAGTCATGCGGCGGCAACTCCTCGGGCCATTCCACGACGGCAAATCGGCCGTCGGCGGCCATTGTCAGCTCCGGCGCGTAAAGGCCGAGATATTCGCGCCGCCACCAATTGCCCGTTCGGCGCTTTTCGTCTTCTGCCGTAAACCAGTATTGCCAGATGACCGCGCGCACGTAACGCGGCGCAATCTGCGGGAAGGGATTGCTGCGGAATAGCGCCAGCACAGCCCCGTCACCCAGCAGCAGTCGCTCCTCGGTCAACGGCACGATCTCATTTTCGCGCCAGCCGCCAAGCGAGGCGAACCACAGGTTCCAGTCGAAGCGCGGTTGATAGGGCGCATAGATACCGGGAGCTTCATCCAGTGCCTGTGGCTTGTTCCGGAACGGATACGCAGTCCAGCTTCTGCCGTCGTCCGAGCCCTGGAATTCAATCTCGTAGCGTCCGCGTGTCATCACTGCGAATAGGCCAAATTGGTTGGCGATGCGAAACGGCTCGAGGGCGATCAGCGGCTTGACCGGCCCCGGAATCTCGCCGAGCGGAATCCCGATCATTTCTGCGGTCGTGTCGTAGCCGATCCATGTCAGCATCAGGGCCGAAGCCAGGAGGGTCGCAATCCGCCACGAAAGCCCAAGCCGATCGAGGAATGTGCGACGTGCCGGAGCAGGATCGCGGACCTCGATGTCGGCCGTCGTCACGCTAGCCTCACCCACGCTCAGAATCGACAGCGAATGTTCATCTGGAATCTCCGGCGTCTGCGCCTCAATCCGCTTCGGCTGGGGCGGGCGGAAGCGCGTTGGCACAAATGGCGAAAGAAACTTGTCGTCGAGCAGGAGAAAGCCGAGCGACAAAACCAGATAATTCAGGAAGGCGTAGTTGGCGGTGAGAATGACGCCAATCTCCCAGGGCGTAACAATGAAGAAAAGGATCAGCCGGACCCTGCGGGGAAAAAACATCATGAACACCAGGCCCAATTCGAGTGCCAGGGTTCCTCCGACGGTGGCCGCATGGAACCAATGTGGCAGATGCTCCACGTACCACCCGATCCACGTGGGCAGCGGCCCGTTCTGGTAGTACTCGTCCATGGCCCTGAAGTTGCGCCATTCCTGGTCGCCGCTGGCGAGCTTCACCATCCCGGATTCGAAATAAATCCTAAACCACTCCCACTGCAATAGAAACCATGCCATGCGTGACGGTGGATCGTGCGCGCCCCATCCTGGCCGGAGCCCGCGCGGCGCGAAAAAAAGCGCCAGAAATCCTGCCTCCAGCAACATGCCATCTGACTGGTAGCTTGAAAACGTGCTGCTCGCCCCCACGAACGAAAGAAAGCATGCAAAGCAAACCAGAAAGCTCAGCCGTGGCCATAGATTCAAGAAAGCAACAATGGAGGCGATCAGCCCGGCCCATGTCAGAGCCATCATCGTCGCGGAACTCGACGAAATCCA
Organism: Acidobacteriaceae bacterium; assembly: GCA_030040935.1. Classification (GTDB taxonomy): domain Bacteria; phylum Acidobacteriota; class Terriglobia; order Terriglobales; family Acidobacteriaceae; genus Telmatobacter. The sequence goes on from JASHSG010000277.1 coordinate 4,990, forward strand.
ATACAAGGATGGGGCATACCAATAGCGCTCCAGGGCCGGCTGCTGCGCAATCTCGGCCAGGTAGTCCCGCGCGGGCAGGATCCCGTCAGGACCAATCAAGCCCTTGATCTGAAACAGCAGCGAATAAAAAGCGGAGAAGTAAACGACAGCCAGCGCGCGCAGAAAGATCCACCGCGGGACCGCCTGTCGCTGCGGACCGCGATGACCGTCGAAAAGCCACCGGAAGGCATTAATCAGCGTGCGCCACCACATCTCTCGAACAGGATACCGGCTGGCCAACGCTCATCGATAAGGAATCTGCGCGACAACCGCGGCGCCGTCTGACTGCGATTGACTGGTCTGACCTGTTGGAGTATCAAGGCATAGTCATGTCTCGAGCCAGGTTTCCATCTCTCTTCACTGTGATTCCGGTTTTGTGGGCAGGTCTTGTTTCCGCGCCGGCCCCCACACAGTCTCCTGCAACACCGCAGGGCGCAGGCGCGGCGCCGCGCCCGCGGGTCGCCAACCGCGCCAACGCCGGCCGCCTGCAACTCGAAGAGTATCTCGACGGCATCGCGGCCGCGGACGAAGCGGCTCGCGCCACAGCAGTAGCCGCCATTCACACTCGCGCCCGCGCTGAAGCACGCCAAATGAAGGTGCGGGCGCAGATCCTTTCACTCATCGGGGCCCTGCCCCGGCGCACCCCGCTCAATGCCAGGATTGTCGGCGAAACGAAGGCAGTTGGATTTCGCATCCGCAAAGTCGTTTTCGAGAGCCAGCCCAGCTTTTTCGTTACCGCGCTGCTCTATCTTCCCGACGGCGAGCCGTCGGGCGGCAAGCGCGCCGCGATTCTCATGAGCCCGGGCCACGCTCCCAGCGGCAAAGCAGGCGATGCACCCGTCGCCGCGATCTTTGCCCGCAATGGCTTCATCGTGCTCTCCTACGATCCCATCGGCCAAGGCGAGCGCCTGCAATACCCCGATCCCACAGAGCCGGCCGTCTCGCTCGCCGTGCGCCCCACCGGTGAACACGGCGAGGCGAGTCTGCAACCCATGCTCATCGGCGACACATTCGCCCGCTATGAGGTCTGGGACGCGATCCGCGCTGTCGATTTTCTCGCCTCGCTCCCGGATGTCGATCCCCATCGCATTGGGGCTTTTGGATGCTCCGGCGGAGGCACGATCACCGCGCTCGCCGGCGCGCTGGACACGCGCATCGCCGCTATCGGAACCGCTTGCTACATCACATCCTTCGACGCTCTGCTGCCCGCCCTTGGGCCTCAGGATGCCGAGCAGTCCACGCCCAGATACATCTCCTCGGGCCTCGGCTTTGCCGACTGGATCGAGCTCGCTGCACCGCGCCCCTACGCCGTCCTCTCCACCTACTCCGACATGTTCCCATTTGCCGGCGCACGCGCCACGGTCATTGAGGCTCGCCGCTTCTACTCGCTCTTTGACCCGGCCAGCGCAGGAATGGCGACAGGCAGCGCCGTGCCTTCGATTCCACCGACGCCGGCCGCGCCTGCGCTTAATGCCGACACAACCAATTTGATTTCACCCCACGCCCGCCTGCAATGGATCACAGGTCCCGGCGGGCATGGCGCGCTCATGCCCATCATGGGCAACATCATCAGCTTCTTCCTTCACAACCTTCAACCAGCGGCTGACGCCGATCATCCATTTCTGCCTGCCGGGAACGGTCCGCGAGCCGCAATGACATTGATCGCGGACCTGCCAAAAGATGCGTTTCAGGTGACGCCCACCAGACAGGTTGCGACCAGCTACCCCGGGTGCGCCACCGTTTACGCGCTGAACCGGAAACGCGCAGCACGCCTCGTTCCCACTCACCACCCACTCATCGCCCTTGACCAGCTCGGCGCCATGATCCGCAATCTGACCGGCGCAGAAGCCGGACCCGGCGCATCCAGATTCGATGCGGCGCTGCTGGCTTCCAAATCCGGGCCGGTCGATTTTCCAGCCGCCGGTGGCCTGCACCTTCAAGCCGATCTCGCCGTTCCCTCCTCGCCGGGCCGTCATCCGGCCGTCCTGCTGTTGGTTCCCAACTCCATTCATGGTGCAGACGAGATTTCTCGCTCCAACCAGGCGAGATTCGAATCGCTCGCCGCTCAGGGCAACCTGGTCCTGGCCATCACACCGCGGCCGTCGCCTCCCGGAACAGACGATATGAAGGCTCCCATGCTTGGACCTTTCTATCTGCTTAGTCTTCGCGCCGATCTTGACGGACGGACGCTCGTTGGCCTCCGCGTCGACGATGTAGTTCAGGCCGTCGATTACCTCGCTGGCCGCGCCGATGTCGATTCCTCGCGCATCTCCGCGCAAGCCAGCGGTCACATGGGCTTGGTGCTCCTTCACGCCGGCGTACTCGATCGCCGAATTCGACACATCGAAGTGGATCACGTTCTCACCAGCTATCGCAGCCTGATCGATGCGCCCTTGCCCACCGGCGCGCCGGAAGACGTCATTCCCGGCGTCCTGCTTCATTACGATATTCCCGACCTTCTGCGCGCGCTTGGGTCTCGCCTTAAGGTAAGCGACCCACTGAGCGGAGCCGATGATCTGAGCCAGACATCGATCCCGCTCGACGCACGCTCCAGTCCCACCCCGTGAGCAAACGTCCCCCGGGCCGAGATTTAATGCGTTCTAACTGCCGTGCCGTCGCGAGGGGGCATCCCCTCTATTCACTGCATAACCAACACATTATGCGATGTTTATGTTATAATTCGAGTTGCGAACAAATTAGGTGCAGTTGCCCTTTTGCCCGACTCGGTGCCGCAGAACTCGATCGCAGCCTCATTGCTTTCGTTTCGCGGCCTGATCCGTGAGACGATCTCCTCGATGCGCCAATCCCTATTTGATTTGTCGGGCCGGGTGGCTGTGGTGGCAGGCGGAACCACGGGGTTGGGCCATGCGATGGCGCTTGCCCTCGCTGCCGCGGGCGCTGATGTCGTCTCCAGTTCGCGCCGTTCCCACGAGGTGGAAAAAGCCGCCGCCGAAATCGAAGGCTTGGGACGCCGCTCGCTGCGCGTGGCTAGTGATGTGCTCAACCGCGCTTCTATCCAGGCCCTGCACGACAGCGTTCTCGCTGCTTTCGGCAAAATCGACATCCTCGTGAACGCCGCCGGCATCACTCGGACCTCTCCGGCATTGCAGGCCACAGAGGCGGATTGGTCGCGCGTCATTGATACCAATCTAACCGGCACACTTCGCGCCTCCCAAATCTTCGCTGCCACTATGGCGCGCGCCGGTTATGGACGCATCATCAATGTCGCCTCTCTCGGTTCATTCGTCGCATTTCGCGGGGTTGCGCCCTACTCAGCCAGTAAAGCCGGGGTCGTCGCATTGACCAGGACTCTCGCCATCGAGCTGGCGCCCAACGGCGTGAATGTAAACGCCATTGCGCCCGGTGTCTTTTCTACGGAATTGAACCGTTCGCTGGTCCAGGGAACGCCTCGCGGACAGGAATTGCTGCTGCGCACACCCATGCACCGCTTCGGCCATGCGGAGGAGTTGGCAGGCGCGGCCATCTTCCTCGCTTCCGAGGCCGCATCGTTCGTTACCGGCGCAGTGATCGCCGTCGATGGCGGATTCCTTGCCAGCGGCGTGAATCAATAGCTCCAGCGCAAGCGCTGCATTACGGCCTACAGCGAGACGGGCAGGATCTGCACTTTCCGTCCTTCTGCGCACGACGCGTAAATGCTCCGCACAAGCTGCAATGCGCAGTACCCATCCAATCCCGATGACACCGGTGGCCGGCCTGTCTTGCATGCCTCTCCAAAATCGGCCAGTTGGCGCTCGAACGGCGCAAGAGAGATCGCCATCGGGTCCGATGCGCCCGATTTGGCCTCAAGCGAAATCGGCGGCGGCTCGCCTCCGTCGTCCCGTACGTCCCAGGCGGTCAGTTGATCGCCGGTTACGATTGCGCTCCCCTTGGTTCCGTGGATCTCGATCCGTTCCGGGTAGCCCGGCCATATCGCTGTCGCCGCCTGGATGACTCCGGTCGCGCCCGATGAATAATGCAGGACTGCGCACGCCAGGTCCTCCGACTCGATCTGGTGCGTCGCGCCGAGGTGCCAGTATCCAAAGACCTCATTCACCGCGCCGACAAGATACAGAAGCATGTCCACCTGATGGATAGCCTGGCTGATCAGCGCGCCGCCACCTTCGCCCGACCAGCTTCCCTTCACAGCCCTCGCATAGTACTCGTCCGTGCGGTACCACTTCACGTAAGCGTCAGCCTGCAGGATTCTGCCCAGCCTTCCGCCCGCGAGCGCGCGCTTCAAGAACATCGTCGAGTCGTCAAAACGATGCTGGCTCACGACTCCGAGCTGGATTCCACTCGAGCGGGCTGCCGCGATCATCCGCGCCGCGGTCTCGAGGTCGACCGCCATTGGCTTCTCCACTAGCACATGTTTGCCCGATCTTGCGCCCAGTTCCACCGCCGGCAGGCGATAGCCGGGAAAGGTACACACATCGACAAAATCCACCTTGGCGTGTCGGCAAAGTTGTTCGGGCGCGGCCACAAATTCGGCGCCCCAGCGATCGGCGAATTTGCGTCCGCGCTCTTCGGTCCGATCTGTGACCGCCGCGATCTCGTAGCCGATGTTCCGATAGGCCTGGGCGTGCTTGCCCGCGATGCCGCTCGCGCCAATAAAGCCCACTCTCATGGCTTGACAGTCCCCCCGCGCCGTCCCCCGCATGGCAGGGACTGCTAGTGGCTTCTACACGTGCGCCGCGACCGGCTTGGAGCCGGTTCGCTTGCCTTCATGCTCATGGCGCAGGCCAAAGTCCGTTTGCCGGAAAAGCACCTTGTGCAGAACCAGCGCAGCGGCTCCGCGCAGGCGCGCTGCGTCGCCATCCATGGCCGCAACCACGCGCGGAGTATGCGGAGTAAACGACTTCGCGATCAGCTGGCTCTCGAGCAGGGGGCGGATGCGCGTCCATAGAGCCGTGCAATCGCCCACGATGATAATCACCTCCGGCGCCAATCCGGCCGCGAGCATCGCCAGCCCTCGCGCCAGGTAAGTCATCATTTTGTCGATAGAGCGCAGCGCACGGATGTCGCCCTTCACTGCCAGCTCGAGCAGTTCATGGAACGAATCAAGCGTGCTTTCCGGGGCCAGTTCATGATAGTAGCGCAGCCCCGCGCGATTCGATGCGAAAGTCTCCCAGCACCCCACGCTCCCGCACCCGCATATCGGACCCGTCTCCTCAAGCGGCATGTGGCCAAACTCGCCCGCCATATCGTCCTTGCCTCGCACCACCCGCCCATCCGCCAGCACTCCCGCGCCAATGCCCTCAGAGACAGATATGGCGATCATGTTCGAGGAATCGCCGAAGTTACCGAACCAGCGCTCCGACACCAGACAAGCGTTCGCGGCATTCTCCATCTCGATTGGGGTATCCAGAACCTGTTGCAACTCCGCGTAAAGATCGATTTGGCCCCAGGGTGCGTTCGGCGAAAACACCAGCCGATGAGTCCTTTGATCCACGCGCCCTGAAACGCTCACGCCGAGCCCCTGAAAGACGCGATCGCTGTATGTCGCCCGCAGCGATCGCGCCGCGCGTGCGATATGTGCGATGGCCGCCCTGGCTTCTTCAGGCGTAGAACCGGCTTTGATCTCAAAGGCGACTGTCTCTCGGCCCAGGATCTTCCCGTTGATATCAACTACGGCCAGATTTGCCTTCCCCGGGCGCAGATCGATGGCCAGGGTCACATGCCGGTCGTTCAGCGTAACAAAGGTCGGCCTCCGGCCACGTGGCAAGCGCCCTAGGCTCCCTGCCACGACCCATCCCTCGTTGATGAGTTGTCCAATGATGACTGAAACCGTACTGGGCTGCAGGCCGGTCAGCCGCGCCAGGTCCGCCCGGCTCACCGGCTGGTGCCGATGGATGGCGTGCAGAAGAATATCGCGGTTGATCTCGCGCGCGGTTTCGCTCGAAGCCACCGCACGCCGATGTCGAACGGGCATATCAGTCAGTTGCATCTCTCGGTACTTTCCAGCTGGGGAACGGGCAGGCTGGACCCTCTCAGCGTTTCGGGCGGAGACAGCTGCCATCAATCATAACGAAGACCCTATGCGGACGAGGGCGCTCGATGCCTCGCCGGCAGCGCATACGTTTCTCCCCAGAGAGCAACGCGGCAGCCCCAGAGGAGCTGCCGCGCCAATTCCCGTTGAGAGAAAGTTAGAAGATGAACTTTCCTCCGAAGAACCAGAGACGCTCACCTTCACTGCCTCCAAGTGACGAGTTCGTTCCGCCGTTGACCTCGCTTGTCACGATGCCAAAAGTGGAATCAGTGTAATTCGAATCCGGATTCGCAAAGTGAGGCGTATTGGTGACCCCGAAAGCGTCGGCTTCGAATTGGAAGGTCAGGAACTCCGTGATCTTGAAGTTCCGGAACAGATTGGCGTCAAGATCGAAATAGCCGGGCCCGCGGATGATATCTCGACCCGCGTTTCCAATCAGCGGCTCCTGCGCGGCTGCCACCTGGGCAAAAGCGCCAGTGCCGTTGAAGTAGCTGCAGCTGATTTCGCCCCTCGAGCAGAGCGTCGTCGGCTCGAGCGGTCTCGCCTTTGTGGTTTGGACGGGCGCGATTAGGTTTGGCACCTGAGTGTTCCCGGAGGCGTTCAATGCTCCGTTATTCGCCGTGTCGGTGACGGTAAACGGCGTTCCTGCCAGGCGACTCAGCACGCCCGATAAGGTCCAGCCTCCCGCCAGGGCCGATGCGATTCCGTGCGTAGCAAAGCGCTGGCCGTTGCCGAATGGAAGCGAGTAGAGCCAATAGGTCTCGAAGTTGTATTTCCGGTCGAATCCCGACAGGGCCAGGTTCTTGTAGAAGTATCCCGGATACGGCCAGGTAATCGAGCTCAACTCCTCGTTGTCTTCCAGGTCCTCGGCATGGGACCACGTGTAAAGCACGCCGATCTGGGACGATTGACCAAAGTGACGCGTGAGCCTCGCTTGCATCGAGTCGTAATAATCGTTCCCCTGGGGAATGAGGGTCTGAATCGCGCCCCAGGTCGCCCCGAATTTCGCATTCAGCACCTGCCCCGCTGTGCCGGTGCCGGGAAGCCCGTAGTTGAGATTCAGGTTAAGAATGGGTCGAATCTCGTTATCGCCGACAAAACCGATATCCGCGACGAAGCCGGCAAATTGCTGCTCCACGGTCAGGTTGTAAGAGTAAATGTATCCGCGGCGGAAGCTCGGATAGTTGCCGACGGTGTTGGTCGTCACGCCGTTGGGCAATGGAATGGACCCGGAGGCGAAGCTGGGTACGGGAATCAGCAGGATGCCGGTGGGCAAGTACGAATAAGGCCCTGTGGCGTTAAGTCCGGTCAAGCTGGATGCAGCCGAGAACGGGCTCCCACTGGCGCTTGCGGTCGTGGCCTGTCCGGTGAAGGTGGAGATCGTGTCAGCCGGATAGTCGTTCCTCAGGTAACGCCAGTTGTTGCTGTCGGAGCTCATGCCAAATCCGGCGCGAACCACGGTTTTGTCCGATAGGCGGTAGTCGATTCCTATTCTAGGCAGATATTGGCCGTGGCCAACCTGCACACCGTCGTTTTTTGGAACCGAGCCGTAACCGCCCAAAAGAACCATCATGGTTGTTGGGTCCAGCACGCGCGCGCCTTTGTCATGGTCGCTGTAAGCCATCGGATAGAATTCCCAGCGCACGCCGTAGTTCAGGCTGAGCTTTGGCGTTACCTGCCATTGATCGCGCGCATAGACGTCCCATTCGAACCACCTGAGCGCAATTGGATTTGTATCCTGCACGGCCTTGCCGTCCTGCCAGGGCAGGCCCAGCAGGAAGTCAGCATACGAGTTCCACTGCAGGTTCTTCGGCGCATCGGTGGCCGTGCATCCGGTGAGGATGGTTGCATTGGCGCAGGTTCCCTGTTCCGTACTGTAATTGCTCCCGTTGAATCCGAATGTGCCGCGTGCGGTCTGGAACGAGCCACCCTGGGGTTGGAAGTGGTTCAACTGCGTATGATCCATCTCGCTCCCGATCCGGATCTGGTGGCGCCCCTTGATCCAGGTGAGGTTCTCAGCTTCGATGTACTGGTTGTCGCGGAAGATGAACGGATTGCCGGTATTGGGATTGCCCAGGTTGGTCCAGGTAGTGAACTGGAAGGCTGGAATACCCCAATAGTCCTGATCGCTCGGATCAACACTGTTGTTGGTTCCCGGAATCTTGAGGGTGTTGAGACCGTACGCTCCATCTTGTGAGATATCGAGAGCCGTGGCCGCCAGATGTTGGCGCGTGAAGCCAAGTACGCCGTCCACGAGAAGGTTCGGCGTAAAGGTGTGGGTGCCACCAATGCCAACGACATAGATATGCGTGAACGCGTTGCCGAGCTGGCCGCCGTTGGTGGCGTTGCCCTCGGCTTTTCCCAGCGACGGAGGATCGAAGATTTGTCCATCGGAGAAGCTGAACCGCCCCCAGACCTGGGACTTCTGCGTAGGAACGAAATTGATCTTGGCGTCGTAGTTTTGGCGATGAAAAAATCCCACCGATGAGTCGAGAAAGTTGTTGGTTTCCGCCGTTGAAAGGTTTGGATTTGGATCCGGAATCAGTGAGGCCATGGTTAATGCCGCCGGATCGACCCTGTTCAGGCAGATCGTGTCCATGACGCCGCCGCAGGAGATCGGACTGCGGCCTGAACCGTTGGCGTTGCCCGTGAGCGGATCGTAAATGTGGACCGGGTTCCCGCTTGAGTCGACCAGCCCGTAGGTCGCGTTCTGAAAGGGACGGAAGTCGAAGTAGCCGGCCTTTTCGGCGTTGTCATACTCGATGCCGCTGAAGGGCACCGTCTGCGGGGCGCCGCCTGCGGGTGCCAGGGCTTGCCGGGTGCCCTCGTAGTCCCCGAAGAAGAACAGCTTGTCTCTCTTGATCGGACCATTGACTGCACCACCGTACTGGTTAAAAACCACCAATGGGCGGTGGAAACACCCGCTCGTCTGCGACCCGGAGCACGCCGGCAGACTGAAATAACTCAGGTTCTTGAGCCTGTCGTCGGTATGGAATTCGTGCGCGTCACCATGGAACTTGTTGGTGCCGCTGACGGTCTGCACGCTTACTTCGGCGCCGTTCACCATGCCCTGCTCGGCATCGAATGAGTTCGTGGCAATATTCACCGTCTGGACCGAATCCTCCGGGGGAACGTAGGCCACGTTGTTGGGCAGCCAGGGATATGCGTCGAGAATTCCGTCGATGCGCGTATCATTGCCCTGCGTCGATTGCCCGTTCACGTTGGTGGTCATGCCGCGCGAAGGATTGCCGGCAGCTGAGTTGCTTTCCAGCGGAATATTCGCGCCCGGAATAATGCGAAGAAGATCCTGAAAGTTTTTTCCCTCTGTCCCGCCGGCCGGAAGTTCCTGAAGTTCGGCGGTCGAAAGATCTATATGGACGTCAGCCGTTTCGGTCTGCAGTTCCGGTGGCGCGCTGGTGACTGTTATGGTCGCCGTCGCTTTTCCGACCACCAACTTCTCATCTTCACGAACAACAGTATTCGCATCCACTTCAATGTTGTCGGTCTCTGACGTAGTGAAGCCCGGAGCCGACACAACGACTTTCCAAATCCCGGGCAGCAGATCGATAAACCGGTAAAGGCCGGTGCTATCGGTTGCAGTTTCCTCTTGAATCCCCTTGTGCATCTCTGTGGCGTCAACCTTGGCTCCAGCTACAGCCGCGCCGCTGGGGTCGGTGACAATACCTTCCAGAGACCCGTAAAGGACTTGTGCCTGGGCAACGCTGCTCATCATCAGCAGCGCAAGAAACGCGATCACCGCCATCGCAATTTTGGTCGCGTATGCCTGAGTCTTCGAGTCACGTTCTGGCCTGCCTGACATAAATTACCTCCAAAGGTTGTTGATGTTGCCATCAGCCTTGCCAACCCAAATGGATTCTGCAAAGCCCTCAGTCCCTGCAGTCGAGGCTAATAAGGGTGCACGGTGATTCCGAACACACCGCGGCCTGCCTTTATTAGCGATGCGAACTATATGTATGTCCGTGCACCACTGTCAAGGCAAAAGTTAAGTCTCGTTTTCCAGGTAAAACGATTTATCTCGTGATCGAAATCACGCTGTAAGAAGATTATGAATTCTCATAACTATTTATTTTTCATAATCTTACAGTCAAAACTCCCAAAGCCGAATCGGCGGCGATGCTTCTTCTTCCCTGCCCGCCTCCATCTTTAATTTGATGTGCGAACTTATTCATGAAAGTATGCGTTTACTCGATGAAGGTTCGAACTTCTCGCGTTTTCCTGCCAGTTGGTTTTGCACTTTCGGCACTGCGCCCAAATCATTCTCGCCGCGTTTGTGCCATTCTCGGTCCTGCCCGCTACACTCTGAATCGGTGATCGATGTTGACCCTCCCATGTGCAGCGCGGCAATTCCTGACCGGCTTTCTCGTTCTTCTGTCTCTTTCCATGCGGTCCGTGGTTCAGCCGTCTTGCGCACAGGCCCCCGCTCGCAACGCAAGCCTGCAGCTGGTTATCATGCTCACCCGTCACGGTGTCCGCTCCCCGCTGACCGCGCAAGCCGACCTCAACAAATTCTCGGCAGCGCCGTGGCCGCGGTGGGACGTTGCACCCGGCATGCTAACCGCCCACGGCTATCAGTTGATGAGAATTTTCGGTGCCTGGGATCGAGCCAGGCTATCCGGCCAGGGGCTGGTCGCGCCATCCGGTTGCGCCGATGCCGCACATGTCACGATTCTGGCTGATGTTGACGAACGAACACGAGAGAGCGGAAAAGCGCTCGCCGAAGGGATGTTTCCAGATTGCAAAATTGAGGTCCGCTCCCAGCCCGATGGCACAGTCGACCCGCTCTTCAGTCCGCGCAAAGCGGGTATCGGCCATCCCGATACGGCACTCGCCGCCGCTGCCATCGCAGGTCGAATCGGCGACGGCCCCGCCAACCTTGCCGAAACCTATCGCCCGCAGTTGGCAACGCTCGATCGAATTCTGTCGGGATGCGGGCGCTTGCCTCCCAATCCGCGGCGCACTTCGATCTTCGATATTCCCGCCAGCCTCACGCCGGGAACGGGCGAGTCTCCCGCATCGGCGCGCGGTCCACTCATCAGCGGCGCCACGCTGGCCGAGAATCTGCTCCTCGAATACACAGAAGGCATGAGCCCGGCCGACACCGGTTGGGGATGCCTTGACGGCGCCACATTACGCTACATCATGCAAGCCAACGTTGCGGAATGGAACTATGACGATCGCACGCCGGCCATCGCGCGCATGTACGCATCGAACCTTCTCGACCATATCCGCAGCACAATGGAGCAGAGCGCGACCGGCAAACGCAGCCCCGGCGCACTCGGCAATCCCGGCGACCGCCTTTTGATTCTCATCGGGCACGACACGAACATTGCCACCGTCGCCGGCGCTCTGGGGATCGATTGGATCGCGGACGGACGCGCTGACGATTCTCCTCCGGGCGGAGCGCTGATCTTTGAACTTTGGCGCTCGCCCACGGCTGGTGCATTCGTGCGCGTTTCCTTCACCACGCAGACTCTTGAGCAGATGCGGGATTCCGAGCCTCTCACGCCCGCCAATCCACCTGCTGAGGCGCCCATCTTCGTGCCTGCTTGCAGCGGGCCCGATCTCTCCTGCACCTGGGGCAGCTTCTCCACCGCCATGCGCCAGGCGACCGATCCGGCCTACGTCACCACCCAACCTTAGCAAGTCATGCCCGCACGCGGGCCGCCCGCAGCGGCGAATTCCTGCCTCCTCGCCTAAACCGTCTCCTTGACCGCGTCAGCTTCGCGCGAACGCGACCAGCGAAACGGCATCCGCAGTCGCTCAAACCGGTTTTCGCGCTCGTGCGCGCGCGTTCGCCCCGCCAAAACATCCTCGGCGTTCAGCAGGCCGATAAGCTTGCCGGAATCTCGCTCTACTACTGGCAGCACAAACAGCCGGCGCGACGCCATTCGTTCGGCGACCATCCGCAGCGTTTCATCTGGATATGCCACGACCGGCGCCTCCGCCGGAGTCGTCCCGCGATCCCGGCCCGCGCGGTTAGCAAGAGCAGAAAGGCCGCTGCGCGTGATCACACCCGCGAGCCGGCCCTCGGGATCCACCAGCGGATACAGCCGCTGGCCCCGGTGGTCGCTCTTTGTGCTGCCTCCCTCCAGCCATTTCCTGGCATCCGCCGCGGTCAACTGCGCAGGCAGCACAACCACGCGCGAGCGCACCGCTTCGGCAACCATGATCGTCTCCAGCGGATCGACACAGTATTCGCGGCTTAGATGGTAGCCGCGCCGGCTGATTCTCTCCGTCAGAATCGACCGCTTTTGAAAAAGCACCGTAAAGGCGTGCGCCGTCACGGATGCGGTAAACACAGGCAGCAGCATCCCGTAATTGTGGGTGAGTTCCAGGCTCAGAACCGCCGCAGTGAGTGGGCACCCGATGGCGCCGGAAAGCACCGCGGTCATCCCTGCCAGAGCCCATTCGCCGCTCGACATCCCCGGCAGCAACGGCGCGAACAAAGCTCCCAGCGCGCCGCCGATCATCAGCAGCGGCGCCAGAATTCCGCCCGACGTTCCCGATCCCAGCGAAAACGACCAGATGATGCTCTTGATGACAAGGATTCCGGCGATCAGTTGCCACGTGCGGTCTCCTGCCAGCAGTGAATCGATCACGTCGTAGCCCGTACCCAGCGCGCGCGGAAAGATCAGTCCGCCGCCGCCGACCACAATTCCGCCGATCGCCGGCCACCACATCCAATGAATCGGCAGATGATTCTCAAAGAAATCCTCGCTGGCATAAACTGCGCGGCTTAGCACCAGCGCCAGCAACCCTGCAACGATGCCAACGAGCAATGCGCCCAGCAGAATCAGCGGATCAACGCGATGCGTCGAAACCGCCATGGGGAATAATGGATCCTGGCCGATGAAGTAGTGCCGCAACACTCCTGCCGTTGCTGCTGCCACGGCCACAGGCACAAAAGAACGCGGCCTCCACTCGAAGAGCAGCAACTCCACAGCCAATAATGTCGCGGCCAGCGGCGTTGAAAACACGCCAGCCATGCCCGCCGCCGCTCCCGCCACCAGCAACGTCGATCGCTCCGCATCCGACAGGTGGAAATACTGCGCGAATATCGAGCCCACCGACCCTGCTGTCATGATGATGGGGCCTTCGGCGCCGAATGGGCCGCCCGTCCCGATCGCTATCGCCGAACCAAGAGGCTTGAAGAGCGCAACCCGCGGGCTGATTTTGGCGCCATTCACCAGAATCGACTCCAGCGCCTCCGGAATTCCATGTCCGCGAATCTTCTCCGATCCATAGCGCGCCATCACCCCCACGATCAGCCCGCCTACAATCGGCACCAGAACCGCCAGCCAGTGCAGATGATTCTGCGCAGGCGATTTGAACTGCCAACTCAGGCGTTGAAAATAGAAGAGGTTGGTGCAGGCATAAATCAAACGCAGCAAAATCCAGGCCAGAACGGCGCCAGCCGCGCCCAGAATGATGCTTAAGCCGCTCAACAAGATCATTCGGTAGTCGGCATTGAAGTCGCGCAGCTTTGACATTTTCATCGGTTTGGCATGATTCATGGCGCGGCCACCGTCGAGCTCTGATGTATCCGGCCCGGGCGCGCCGCGCCCCGCCCGCTCGCCCGCAGAATGTCATCGAGAGCGCGCACCAGCTCCGGCCCGGACTGTTCGAGCTCCCTTGTATGAAACTCCGCGAGCGCGCTGAGAATGCGCTCTCCCTGCGGAGTCACGCGCAACAGAATGCGCCGGTGATCGGTTTCGTCACCGAGGCGGCGCAGCAATCCCTGCTCGATGGCGCGATCGACGAGCTCCACCGTGCTGTTGTGCTTCAGCAACATGCGCCTGGCCACGTTGGCAATCGTGGGAGCGGTCCCTTCAGGCATGCCGCCCACGCACTGCAGCATCTGGTATTGCTGGTTGCGCAGGCCAAGCCGCTCCGCGGCCGCCTGGCTCACATGCAGGAAACGGCGAAGCTGGAACCGAAACTCGGCTAACCGCCTGAGATGCGACCGGTTGAGCTTGCGGGCGCGAGTGCCGGGTTCAGCCCGCCTCGACAGTCCGCGCCTTCCTGGCATGCGGCGCCTTGGTCGGGGAGAATTTGCCATAAATATATCGTATCACGATATGTTTTCCCCCGCGCCATCACGTGACCACGCCCCGTCTATCGACCCCGCTCGGGCGCTATCATCGACAAGCAAGAAAAACGGCGTTCCGCTCCCTGACTTGAAAAGGAATCCTGCATGAAAGTCCTGTTTAAACGCCCCGCCATCGCTTTGCTCTTCGCGGTAACCGCTGTCAATGTGTCCGCCCAGCAGGACTATTTCAGCAACTGGCCGCCCGGCCGATCACCAAAGGAAATCGGCAAAGCCCTGGCTGAGCACTTCATTGCCACCCCCCACACGCCCAATCACACCATCGTCTACAGCGAAGTCGGCACGTGGTACGGTGCGCTCACCTTCGCGGAGTTGACGCACGACACCGATCTGCGCGACCGCCTCACCAGGCGCTTCGATCCGTTACTGCCCGGCGGCGCCGAATCTGCTCTCGTCCCCATGCGCGACCACGTTGACGACTCCATCTTCGGCATCGTGCCACTCCAGATCTACATCGAGACCCGGAACAGGAAGTATCTCGATTACGGCATCCGTTTCGCTGACAGGCAATGGGAGAATCCCCGGCCCGACGGCCTCTCGCATGAAACCCGTTACTGGATCGACGACATGTATATGCTCACAATCCTGCAACTGGAGGCCTGGCGCGCCACGGGCGGCAGAAAATATCTCGACCGTGATGCCGATGAAATGGCCGCTTATCTCGACAAGTTGCAGCAGCCCAATGGCCTCTTTTATCACGCGCCCGATGTTCCGTTCTTCTGGGGCCGCGGCGATGGATGGGTAGCTGCCGGAATGACTGAGATGCTGCGTGACTTGCCCGCCGATCATCCCCAGCGCGCCCGTATCATGGCCGGCTACAAACTCATGATGGCCGCGCTTCTTAAATACCAGGCGCCCGATGGCATGTGGCGCCAGCTCATCGATCACGACGAAGCGTGGGAAGAAAGCTCAAGCTCGGGCATGTTCACATTCGCGCTCATTACCGGCGTAAGAAACGGCTGGCTCGACGCGGCCACCTACGCTCCCGCCGCGCGTAAAGCATGGATCGCCGTTACCGGCTTCATCGATCAGAACAATGACATGACGAACGTTTGCGAAGGCACCAACAAATTGAACAGTCTGGATTACTACCTCAACCGCAAACGCAGAACCGGCGACTTCCACGGCCAGGAGCCGATTCTTTGGGCCGCCTCAGCGCTGCTGCGTTGATATTTGTTCCCTTGGCCCCTCGGTCCCCTGTTCCCTGCTCTTCTCAGTCCAGTCTTGTCAGATACGCGTTGCCTTCCGCCGGTTGCAGGTGACGGGCAATCTGCTCCGCCTGGGCACGGTCGTCGCCCTCCGGCCGGATGCGCACCCAGAAGTTGTTTTCTCCGGGAAACTCGATCACGTTGGAGCCCGGATACGTTTCGAGGAGCCGTGCCTTGAGAGCGAGCGCCTCGTCTTCGTCGTGGAATGCCCCGATCTGCACGCACCATCGCCCACCCGTGTCGATCGGCTTGGGCGTCTCGTACACATCCATGCGCACCAGCGCCATTCCTGATCGATAAACGCCCACCGCCTTCGCTGAAGCGACGGTCAAGTCGAGCATTCGGTCTTCCACGAATGGGCCTCGATCTGAAATCCGCATGGCGCTTGATTCGCCGGTTTTCATGTTGGTCACGACTACCAGCGATCCCATGGGCAGCGTGCGATGCGCAGCCGTCATCGCATCGCCGTCGAAGACCTGCCCGTTGGCTGCGCGCCTTCCCTTGTAGGGCGCGGTATACCACGTCGCGTAGCCAACCTCACTCAAAATCGGCCTGTGCGACGCGACAAACGCCAGATCGTCTTC
>JASHSG010000278.1 GCA_030040935.1 Acidobacteriaceae bacterium
CAGCCCGGGCCGCCCGTTGAACTCACGGCAAATCTCGAGCGCATGATGCATCTCGGCCGGACCCTCGCCGATGCCGATGGCAAGGACGACACCCACTCCCGCGTCGCGCGCGCGGACCAGCATTGCCTCGCGGTCGCCGGCGTAGCGGGGGCTGTCGAGGTGAGCGTGAGAATCGATCAGCAAAGGCGCCCCTTGAATTGCGCGAGAGTTTCGTGCGGTGCGGCAAAGTCTAGTTTAGAGCAGCGGAAGTGTCGAGTAGAACGGTGAAGCGCCTCCGGCGGAGGTGTGACGGCTCATCTAACATCGAAGCAGCAGATGCACGCGAAACCAAAGCTCGGGCAGAACTTCCTGGTGGACCAACCCGCTGTGCGGCGAATCGTGGAGGCACTGGGAGAGATCGCCGGCCGCACTATCGTCGAGATCGGTCCCGGGCGGGGAGCGATTACGGAATCGCTGGCGGTGCGCGCCGCGCACGTTGTCGCCGTTGAGCTGGATCATGAACTGGCAGCAAAGTTGCGGGACCGTTTCGATTCGGCACGACTGACGGTGGCCGGCGAGGACGTTTTGCGATTCGACTTTGCCGCGGCGGCCGCGAAGGCCGGCGAGAGGCTGCTCGTGGCCGGCAACCTGCCTTATGCGATCACTTCGCCCATCCTGACCAGGCTGGCGGCGAGCCATGCCGCGCTCGACCTGGCTGTGCTGATGGTGCAGCGTGAAGTGGCCGAGCGCGTGACGGCGGCGCCGGGCACGCGCGATTATGGCTACCTCTCTGCAACCGTGCAGCTTTACGGGCCCGTGGAGCGGCTGTTCACGCTTCCGCCCTCGGCTTTCTCTCCGGCGCCGAAGGTCCATTCCACGGTCTTTCGCTGGCGATTCGCGCCGCGTTTTGCAGAGTTGGGAGTTCCGGAACCAGGATTCCTTCGATTCCTGCGCCAGGCTTTTGCGCAAAAGCGCAAAACTCTGGCTAACAACCTGCGCGCCGCTGGATTTTCGCCGGGGCGAGTGACCGGTGCGTTGGCTGCCATTGGAATCGATGCTCGGGCCCGCGCCGAGGCTGTGCCCGTTGAGGCTCTTGCAGCGCTGTGGGGCAAATTGGAGGAGCAGTGACCGTATCCCCTGCGCAGGGTTTCCTCGAAGCGGGCTGGCGGGTAAGCTATGAGGTAGGCCGGGGCAATAATCCCGTCTCCACCTTGCCTGGACACGGGATTCCCGGAACCCGCACGGCGCCATCGAGAGTCTAACCGTTAGGTAGGCGATGAATCCGATCCTTCAACAGGAACGCCAGGACACCTTTCAAGAAACGCTGGTGAGCGCACGGCGAACCATGCTCATGAGCGAAGTCCTCAAGCTGGCCGGAGACAGCTTCCGCGCCAGCAAGACGCGCTTCGCGCTCACCGCTCTCGGCATGGTCATCGGCACGGCGTCGGTGATTCTGGTGGTAACCATCGGGCTCACGGGCAAGCAATACGTCCAGGAGCTGATCCAGAAGATCGGCACCAACACCGTGGAAGTGGAGTACGCGGGCGGGGGCGCGACGCCCGGGGAGCGCGTGCGCTACAACGACTTCCTCACCCGCGAAGACGAGAAGGCCGTAGACCAGCAGGTACCCGGCGTGATGTATTCCTCACCGGTGTTGACGATGCACAACCGCCTCGCCTTTCCTGGAGGAATCCAAAGGGATACGCTTGTATTGGGCGTCTCCCCGCAATATCAGCAAATCCGCAATCTGATCGTCACCGAGGGCCGGTTCTTCGATGAAACCGACGACGCCACTCACTGCCATTGCGCGGTGGTCACTCAGCAATTCGCTAAGGAACAATATGGCGGCGATGACCTGGCTATAGACCAGACCTTTCAGGTTCTGGGCATTCCCTTCACCATCATCGGGGTATTCAAAGAGAGCGTAACCGACTTCGGGCAATCGGAAATCCAGGACGAGACCGTGCTCGTCCCCTATTCGGTGGCGCGCTACTTTACGGGCACCGAGAACGTGAACCAGATCTACTTTTCCATGCAGAGCATGAACGAAGTGCCCGAGGCGCAGAGGGAGATTGTGCACGTAATCAGCTCCAGCCCCCGGCATCGTGCGAATTCGGTCTACAAGGCACAGACGCTCAGCGAACTTCTGGTCACGGCAGCCAAGATCTCCGACGCCCTGACGGCGGTCCTGGTAATGGTTGCGGCAGTGACACTGGCCGTGGGCGGAGTTGGCATCATGAACATCATGCTGGCGAACGTACGCTCCCGCGTCCGCGAGATCGGCATCCGCAAAGCGCTCGGCGCAACATACCGCGAGATCAAGCTCCAGTTTCTCACTGAGGCCGTCCTCATCTCGCTTACCGGCGGCATTGTGGGCAGCATTGTCGGCCTCGCGATCCCGTTTTCCATTCGTGTCTTGAGCGGCTACGACTTTCCCATCTCGTGGCTGTCCGTGGTGATCGCCCTCACCGCGGCAACACTTGTGGGAGTGATCTTTGGAACTGTGCCCGCCACACGCGCAGCGCAGATGGATCCCGTGGAGTCACTGAAGTATGAATGACGGCGAGCAGACCCGCGGCGAGGGCGAGCGTCGTGACGATCCGGCCACGGGACCAAGCCTCACTCTTCTCTTTAGCCTGATTGCGCTCGCGCTGGCTGCCGCGATCGCACTGGCGGCCCTGATTGTGAGGCCTTTCTATTTGCGCAGATAGTGCCGCCTCGCTTTCCCCACGCATCCTCTTTCTAAGTAACTGCATCTGAATCTGCTGAGCTCGTCGAGTTTCGCTACAACCGATAGGAGTCAAAGATGATAAGAGGAAAGCTTAACCTGGTTCGCTCCCTGTTGAGACGTTTCGCCCCCATGGCTCTGGCGGCGGCGTTTGCCTTACCCGTGCTATGCACCGGCTGCACGGGAACTGTACGGGTCTACGATCCCTATTACCACGACTATCATGTCTGGGCGACGGAGACTCCCTACTACACCCAGTGGGAACACGACACTCATCGCGACCACGTCGATTTCGCCAAGCGAAGCCAGGCCGATCAAAAGGCATACTGGGATTGGCGGCATAGTCAGCATTAAGGCTTACGCTGAAACCAACTCTCAGCGTTCCTGGCCAGGCCGTTCGGACCGTTCGGTGATCAGGACTGGAATTCCATCGACAATTCGATACGCTTGGCCGCAGGCGAGGCAGAGCAAATGCGGGCTCTCAAGGCGGAGCTCACCGTAACAGGCAGGACAGGCTAGTTGCGCGAGTATGGCCGGATCGAAGCCGGCCGGCTTGTCAACCATTGCAACCACAAATCATTGACTACTGAATCGTAGCGTCCGCCCCAGCGCCATGATTAGGGCGCGGCTTGGGGCGGCTGGCGAACGCCTGCTCGATACGCTCGTTGGTGCCGGAGCGTGAGAATTCGTGCGCGACGCGAATGCCGTTATAAATGGCGACGTCGTTCGAGGACCCGTGGCCGATGATGCAGACGCCGCGCACGCCAAGCAGAGGCGCGCCGCCATATTCGGTGTAATCGAGGCGGCGGCGAAAGTCGTTGAAGGCCTTGCGCGACAACAGCGCGCCCACCTGTGCAGTCACTGTCTTGTTCAGCGAGGTGCGCAGCGCGTCACGCACAAAGCGCCCAATCCCTTCGCTCGTCTTAAGCGCCACATTACCTACAAAACCATCGCACACGATCACATCGGCCTGGCCGTTAAAGATGTCGCGGCCCTCCACGTTGCCGATGAAATTGATGGGCAGAGCTTTAAGCAGCGGCAGCGCCTCGCGGGTTAGCTCATTGCCCTTGGTTTCCTCTTCCCCGATCGAAAGAAGGCCAACACGCGGGCGTGCCATCTTGAGAACGCTTCGGGCATACATTTCGCCCATCACGGCGAATTGCTCGAGGTTCTGCGCTTTGCAATCGACGTTGGCGCCCACGTCAAGCAGCACGCAGGGATTTCCCTTTGAAGTCGGCATCGGTGTCGCCAGGGCCGGGCGGTCAACGCCAGGCAGCCCGCCGAGGACCATCTTGGCGGTCGCCATGGCCGCGCCCGTGTTTCCCGCGGTCACAAAGCCCGCCGCTTTGCCCTCGCGCACCAGCTTGAGCCCCACGCGCAGTGAGCTGTCGCGCTTGGCGCGCACGGCATGGGCAGCCTTTTCGTCCATTGCAATGCGCTCAGAGGCGTGGTGGATCACGATGGGCAGGTCTTCATCTTCAAGATGCTCATCGAGCAGATCGCGGAGTTCCGCCTCAGGCCCAACCAGATGGACACGGACGGGGAGTGTACGGCAGGCGAGGATGGCTCCCCTGATCTCCGGCTCGGGAGCTTTATCAGTACCAACGGCGTCAAGCGCGATGTCGGTGAGCATTTGGGTTAGGAGCTACTTTTCTTCCTTCACTTCGAGCACGGAGCGGCCTTTGTACGCCCCGCACTTGGCGCAGGCGCGATGGGGCAGCTTCTTTTCGTGGCAGTTGGGGCATTCAGAAAGCCCGGCCGCCGAAAGAAAATCGTGTGCGCGGCGGTTGGATGTGCGGCGCGTCGAATGGCGCCTCTTCGGATTCGGCATGATCGAATTCCTTTCGAATTTAGCCCGCCGGCCCTGCTCGCAGGCGGCGGAACCGGGGCGGGTCGAACCTCGAGCGGCCAGCTTCTGGCAACAGGCACCGTAGCCCGCTCCAAAGGGTTGAATTATCGGGACTTGATCCGGCCGCGCAACCCCGTCAACCCCTCCCAGCGAGGATCATTCGGACCCTCATCGCACAAACAAGGCTGGATGTTGCGGTTGGCTCCGCAGTGCGGGCATAGCCCCTTGCAGTCGGGCTTGCACAGCGTCCTGACCGGCAGGGACAAAAGCACCTGTTCGCGCAGCACATCCTCAAGCAGCAGACTGTCCTTTTGATAATAACCGATTTCGGTCTCCGACGCCGTTATGGCGCGCTCGGGCGTTCCGGCATCGGCGCCGATGGGGCGGAAGATGAGATCGAATTCGGCAGCCAGAGGAATCTCGACTGGCTCGATGCAGCGGGCGCAGGGAACCTGAAACTTGCCGGCGAAGCGCCCCTTAAGGCGGATATCGGCGACGATATCCTTTGGCCCGCGATGTTCATGAATCACCTCGGCCCGGCCGGAGGTGGCCAGATTGCCGATTTGTTCGGCCTCCTCGCCGAAATCGACCTTGCCGGGCTTGAGCCCGACGTCAAATTCGACCGGCTCGCGCTCCAGATCGAATACTTTGAACTCCATGGTATGAGCGTAAAGCATTTTGAGCCTGGCGGGGAGTGATCGGTGGAATAACCAGGTTGCGAGAGACACATATCGGCAGCAGAGAGGTCAGACCACCCATTGACAAGCGCAGTTCTGCTGGGATACAAACCGGGCCATGCGCCTGCATCGCAAATCCGCACTGTTCCTGCTCCTGGCTTCGCTCGCCGTCCTGGGCACGCCTCCCGTCACCTCAGCCAGCACAATTGGCATGAACGTAATTGCTAAACCCTTGACACGAGAACGGATTGGAACCCTGCCGAAGAGCCAGCAGAAGGCATGGCTCGCATACCTGGAGCGGTCGGAAAAACAGAAGGCCATCGATAAGCAAACACTCGCCGACGAACAAAAGGCCGCAGGGAATGCGAGCCCCAAGCATGCATCCGGCGGCCGCGGAATGTACGCTCTGCGGGGCGATCACCCTGCGGATTGGTGGACCAGCGACGACGCGATCAAGGCCGCGCGCAACATCGTCACCTACCAGGTGGCCGATGGCGGATGGAGCAAGAACATCGACATGGTGAGCAAGCCGCGCGCCCCCGGCGACCTGTACGACGCCGACAATGAGAACCGCTTTCCTGATTCAGCCGACTTCGACAAGCCGGTCGACCCCAACTGGCACTATATCGCCACGCTGGACAACGATTCGACGTGGATGCAGATTCGCTTTCTCGCGCACGTAACGACGGCCCTGTTGGCGGCACATCGCGACGCGGATGCGTTGCCGTTTCGCGCCTCGGTGAATCTGGGCATCGAGTACCTGCTGGACTCCGAATATCCAAACGGCGGCTGGCCGCAGGTGTGGCCGCTCGAGGGCGGCTATCACGACGCCATCACGATCAACGACGATGCCATGACGCATGCGGTGGAGATTCTGCACGACGTGGCGACTGGCGCCCCGGACTACCTATTTGTTCCTGAAGCAGTGAAGCGCCGCGCAGGACCGGCGGCTGAGCGCGGAATCGGCTGCCTGCTAAAGCTTCAAATTGCAGAGAACGGCGTGAAAACCGCCTGGGCGCAGCAGTATGACGCGCTTACCCTGGAGCCGACTTCGGCTCGAAACTATGAGATGGCCGCGCTGACCAGCGATGAGAGCTTTCCCATCGTGGAGTTCTTCATGAGCCTTCCCAACCCGACGCCCGCCGAGGTCCAGGCCGTGCACGCGGCGTGCGCTTGGTTCACCAGGGTCGAGATCTTCGGTTACCGCTTCGGGAGCGGGAATTTCTTTGCAGACCGTAGTAGCCCGGGCGGGCGAAAGCTCGAGGCGGTTGCGGGTGCAGGTCCGATCTGGGCACGCTACTACCAGATCGGCACCGACAAACCGATCTTCGGCGACCGCGACAAAACCATTCACGACGACGTAAATGATCTCAGCCTGGAGCGTCGCAATGGATATTCCTGGTTTAATACCGAAGGCATCACGGTACTGCGTGACTTCAAGACCTGGGTTCAGGCTCATCCGGGTTCCGATTGAGTCGCGCATGATTGAGAGCCAGTAGCATCCAGGACCTGATGCGCCTCCGCTGGAATGGCTGCCGTCTTGATTCCCTCAGACATCGGCGCGCGACGCGAATCGGTTGCATGCAAAACCAGCAAATCCGTTCAAGCCGAGCCAGAATCTGCCGATAGAATGAATGACATTCGCCGAAAATGATGCGCTATGCCCCGGTCCGAACCGTGCCGCCTTTGAATCGGCTCTACGGGCCCTGGATCTGCGCATTCCGGCTGCCCAACGGGCTGGCCGCAACAAACATTAAGCCGGCGGGGACCCAGATTTGCGGCCCTGGCGAGGGAAGCAAAAAAGCTTGCCGGGGCTTCCCGCCTGCCCGCAGTACCCCCAAAACTCAAGCCCGCACAACGAGCCGCTCAGTGTAAGACGGTATTCATCTCCCTTACGCTTCCCCCATGTACATTTATTCTGGAATTACAGCTGGCCCCTGCGGAGCATCGGTCCAATTTTGCGGTAAGCCGTAAGACACCATCCAAGCGGAGAGAATTGCATGAGCGCGCAAGAGTATGACCTGGTCGTCATCGGTTCCGGTCCTGCGGGACAGCGCGCCGCCGTGGCTGCGGCCAAGATGGGCAAGCGTGTGGCCGTTGTCGAGGCTCGCTCCGTGGTTGGCGGGGTGTGCATCAACACCGGCACAATCCCCTCCAAAACCATGCGTGAGGCGGTGTTGCACCTCTCCGGGTACAACTACCGCTCGATCTATGGCGTGAACTATCGGGTAAAGGAAAAAATCACCATGGCGGACTTGGCGTTTCGGGTTCAGGCCGTCATCAAAACTGAGGTGGACGTGACCGAGGCGCAGTTATCGCGCAACGGAATCGACGTGGTGCATGGCATCGCCCGTTTCATCGATCCTCATCAGATTCGCGTGGAGGGCCCGCAAGGGGATTCAACTTTGTCCGCGAGCCAGATTATTCTCGCGGTGGGCACCAAACCCGCTGTATCGGACAAGGTTCCGGTGAACGGCAAGACCATTATCAACAGCGATCAGATTCTGGGCCTGGAAGCGCTTCCCAAGACGCTCATCGTGGTCGGCGGTGGCGTGATCGGCGTGGAGTATACCTGCATGTTCGCAGTGCTGGGCGTGCGCGTGACCCTGATCGAGAAGCGCAATCGGCTGCTCGAGTTCGCAGACCAGGAAATCATCGAGGCGCTCAGCTACCACTTGCGCGATGCGCGGGTCACCATGCGGCTCGGCGAGGAAGTGGATTGCGTCGAAGAGCCAACGCCGGGAACGGTTGTTGCCAATCTTGAAAGCAAGAAAAAAGTCTCGGGCGATGCGCTGCTCTATGCAGTGGGCCGGCAGGGCAATGTGGACGACCTTAACCTCGCCGCGGCCGGGCTGGAGGCGGACAAACGGGGCCGCATCGCCGTCGACGAGCACTTCCAGACTAAAGTCGAGCACATCTATGCCGTCGGCGATGTGGTGGGATTTCCATCACTGGCCTCCGTGTCGATGGAGCAGGGCCGCATTGCGGCGGCGCGCGCCTTCGGCGACAAGACCGCGAGCTCCAATCCGAGCTTTTATCCGTACGGCATTTACACCATCCCCGAGATCAGTTTCATCGGC
>JASHSG010000002.1 GCA_030040935.1 Acidobacteriaceae bacterium
CAGCCGATCGCCAAGGTCAGCCCCACGCTCTACGGCCTGATGACCGAGGAGATCAATTATTCCTACGACGGCGGCCTGTACGCGGAGCTGCTGCGCGACCGAGTGCTAAGCCATGCCTGGGATGCGCTCAGAATCTGGCCCATGGTGGCGCGGGGCGATTCTATCGTCAACGTCTCGGCCGACGAATCGGACGGACCCAGCGCGGCGATCCCGCGCAGCCTCAGGGTCACGGTGAGCAAAGCCAGCCAAGGCTCGCCCGCCGGAATCGAGAATGAAGGCTATTGGGGCATCCCCGTGCGGCCGCACACCGTATACTCCGGCTCTTTTTATGCCCGGACCGACATGCCGGGCCTTGCAGTCACGGTGACGCTCGAGAACGACAAGACAGGATTGGCAGCCGCCTCAGCCGTCATTCCCGGCCTAACGGCGGGCTGGGCGCAATACACCTTCACGCTCAAGACCGGCGATGTGCCCGCCTCATCGAGCAATCATCTGATCCTCACCATTGCGAAGCCGGCGACGGTCTGGTTCAACCTGATTTCGCTTTTCCCGCCCACCTACGGCAACCGCGCAGGCGGCAATCGCATTGACATCATGAATCTGCTGGCCGCGATGCACCCAAAATTCCTGCGCTTTCCCGGCGGCAATTATCTTGAAGGCGATCACATCGCCGAGCGCTTTGACTGGAAGAAAACAATTGGTCCCTGGGCTGGCCGTCCAACTCATATGAGCCCGTGGCGCTACCGCTCGTCTGACGGCATGGGTCTGCTCGAGTTCCTCGAGTGGTGTGAAGACCTCAAGATGCAGCCCGTGCTTGCCGTCTACGCCGGCTATTCGCTCGCGCAGGAGCACGTCGATCCCGGCGCCGCGCTCGTACCCTACGTCGAAGACGCGCTCGACGAGATTGAGTACGTCACCGGCAGCACCGATACGAAGTGGGGCGCCGAACGCGAAAAAGACGGCCATCCTGCTCCATTCCAGCTGCGCTACATCGAAGTCGGCAATGAAGATCAATTCGACCGTTCCGGCTCCTACGACGGCCGTTTTGCGCAGTTCTATCGCGCCATCAAGCAGCGCTACCCCGACCTCGAAATCATCGCGACTACTCCTGTGAAAAGCGTTACGCCCGACGTGCTCGACGAGCATTTTTATATGTCGGCTGAGCAATCGTTTTCTGAAGCGCATCACTACGACGGCGCATCCCGCGCGGGACCCAAAATCTTTGTCGGCGAGTGGGCTACGCGCGAGGGCGATCCCACGCCGGATCTTGAAGCCGCACTTGCCGATGCGGCATGGCTCACGGGCCTTGAGCGCAACAGCGATCTGGTGATCATGGCCAGCTATGCGCCGCTGTTCGTCAACGTCAATCCCGGCGGCATGCAGTGGGCGCCCGATCTCATCGGCTACAACGCGCTTTCAAGCTACGGCTCGCCCAGCTACTGGACGCAAGTTATGTTCTCGACCCATCTCGGAACGGAAATTGTGCCCGCTGCGCTGGGCAATGCTCCGCCCCGCGTCTTCGCTTCCGCGACCCGAGACGATGCCAAGCACAAACTCTACATCAAAGTGGTCAACGCAAGTTCGACGCCACAGACAATTGCGATCGATCTCGAGGGCGCGAGGAAGGCAGGGCTTCACGCCACGCTGACCACCATGAGCGGCAAGACACCCAACGCCACCAACACCATCAGTGACCCTGAAGCTGTGGCGCCGGTTTCGCATACGGTCCTCGTTGCGGCGCCGAAGTTCACCCAGGCCTTTGTGCCTTACTCGGTGAACGTGCTCGAACTGAGCTACTAGAATGCTGCGCACCGTCATCGCCGTCGCCGCTTGCCTTGTCTTCGCGCCGCTCGCCACAAACGCTACCGACCTTCCCCGGTCGTGGGTTGACAAGGATACGGGCCATCGTGTGTGGCGGCTCAGCAACGAACCGAATTCCGGCGGCTTGTACTTCAACATCAATGCCTTCACGGCCGACGGGAAAGCGATGATCTACACAGCGCCCGACGGCATCCACGTCCTTGATTTGGGCACAATGAAGGCCAGGTTGCTGGTGCCCAATCCCCCGCAGCCAACGAAAGCCGAAGCCGGCCCGGTGAGTTTCTCGCGCTACGGCGTTCGCGCCCTCGTAGCGGGATTCAAATCCAATAGCGTCTTTTACACCGAGACCGATGCAGCCACCAGCACCACTTCGATCTACAAGGCCGACGTCTACACCGGCGCGATTCGCAAGCTCGTCGATCTGCCGCCCGGCCACATAATTGCCACCGTCAACGCCGACGAGACCCTTGCGGCCGGCACCTATGACGAGAGCAACCAGCCGAACAAGGAGTATGGTGCGAACTTGCCCGTCCCCGCAGAACCTGCGGGCGTCGGCAATCGCGCCGCCAGCCAGGATCTGGGACCGCACTACCAGCCTCAAAGCAAAGGCGAAATGATGGAGCGCCGCCTGGCCGCGCATCTGCCTCTCGAACTTTTCACGATTCGTCTCGAACCCGGCTCCAACGGCGCGAAGCCGGGCGACATCAAGATCCTTCTCCACTCCACTGACTGGATCAACCATCTTCTCTTCTCGCCTGCGGATCCCGCGCTCCTGATGTACTGCCATGAGGGCCCGTGGCAGAAGGTCGACCGAATCTGGATGATTCACGCCGACGGCACGCAAAACACGCTCATACACAGGCGCACCATGGCTATGGAAATTGCGGGCCACGAATTTTGGGGACTCGACGGCGAGACCATCTGGTACGACTGGCAGTATCCCCGCGGCCAGGACTTCTTTCTGGCCGGCTACAACCTTGTAACGGGCCAGCGTATCGCCTACCAGATCGAGCGCAATGACTGGTCGATCCACTTCAATCTCACCAGGGACCTCGACCTGTTTTGCGGCGACGGCGGCGATCCGGGCCAGGTGGCACATGCGCCCGACGGCGAATGGATCGAGCTTTTCCATCCGGAGATGATTCCTCTGACTGCCGGTACGCTCAACGCGCCCGGCTTCTGGCAACCGGGAGAATTTCACTCCGAGCACCTCGTGAACATGTCGCGTCACAATTATCGCGAGGAGCCCAACGTGCGCTTTTCGCCCGATAAGAAGCTCGTTATCTTCACCAGCAACATATTCGGCCCCAGCTATGTCTTCGCAGTCGAGGTGGCAAAGGCCGTCGATCCGCCCGCGTCCGACATACAATCCACGCCCGATCTTTCCCGGCGATTCAATCCGGCCAGCCCCGCGCATTGAGCGACCTGCTTTCCGTCGCCGCGCATCTCCGGTAAAGTAATGTCATCGTGATTATCGATTTCGCCAGGCGCGCGCACGATCACAACTGGGAGATGGATCCCATTACTCGTTCCCTGCTCGATACCGATTTCTACAAGCTCCTCATGCTCCAGTTCATCTGGAAGAACTTTCCGCGCACGCGCGCCACTTTCACTCTCATCAATCGCACTGCCTCAGTGCATCTTGGCGAAGTGGTAAGCCTCTCTCAGCTGCAGGAGCAGCTCGAGGCCACGCGCCGCCTGCGCTTCCGCAAATCCGAATTGGTCTGGCTTGCCGGCAATACATTTTTTGGCCGGCGCGGCATCTTCGAGCCCGCTTTTCTTGATTGGCTCGAGCA
Source organism: Acidobacteriaceae bacterium (assembly GCA_030040935.1). Lineage (GTDB taxonomy): Bacteria > Acidobacteriota > Terriglobia > Terriglobales > Acidobacteriaceae > Telmatobacter. The sequence continues at coordinate 3,618 of JASHSG010000002.1, forward strand.
CGATTTTCGGCTCTCGGAATACGAGCTCTCAGTCAGCGAGGGTCAGTTGCAGCTGCGCTTTGAGGGACTCTGGTCCGGAACATCGATGTGGGAGATCTATGCGCTCTCTGAAATCGGTGAACTCAAGACGCGCGCTGCTCTCAAGCTGTTGAGCGAGCTGGAACTCGATATTCTCTACGCGCGCGCTAAAACCAGGCTCTGGGAAAAGATGGAGCGGCTGCGCGGAGTTCCCGATCTCAGCATCACCGACTTCGGCACGCGCCGCAGGCACAGCTTCCTGTGGCATGAGTATGTCGTGAATTCGATGCGCGATACGATCGGCAAAGGCTTCTCGGGAACTTCGAATGCGTATCTCGCCTACAAGCACGATTTTGAAGCCATCGGAACCAACGGCCACGAATTGCCGATGGCAATGGCCGCTCTGGCCCGCGACGACGAGGAATTGCGCAACTCCCAGTACGCCCTGCTTGAACTGTGGCAGCGGAGCTACCAGGGCGAACTGCTGATTTTGCTTCCCGACACATTCGGCACCACGCAATTTCTGCGCGGTGCTCCCGATTGGGTGGCCAACTGGACCGGCCAGCGCATCGACAGCAAAGACGCCTATGTGGCCGGCGACGAGTACATTGCCTGGCTGGAGCGGCGCGGCCGCGATCCACGGCAGAAGCGCCTCATCGCCAGTGACGCCCTCGACGTGGAGCAGATTCTCGGCCTTCACGCCTACTTTGCGGGAACTCTGCTCAACGGCGCCGTGCCCGACGACTTCCGTACCGCGGGCGACTTCCACGATCCCCGGCGCTGGATTCCCGCGCGCCGCATTCGCTTCAGCGCCGGCTGGGGCACTCTGCTCACCAATGACTTCCGCGGCTGCAATCCTCAAGGCAACGACGGTTTCAATCCCGTTGGCCTGGTCTGCAAGCTCAGCGAGGTCGACGGCCGGCCCGCGGTCAAGCTCTCTGACAACTACTCAAAGGCCATGGGCGACGCTAAAGAAGCCGAGCGCTACCGGCGCGTCTTCGGCGTCGCCGGGGTCGCCGACATTCCCGTAATGACGTGACGCTTGCAGGCTTGTATTCAGCGCAACTGCGGCAGGAGCTCATGCTGCGCAACCGCGAATACGCGCGGGGGCGCGCGCACGTGGAAAGCTACGGCTCTGCGCCGGTGATCGTATACGAGCCGGATGGCGGCCGCCACGGAAACTTCTTCGACGCTGCTTACGCCGCCATTGCCGGCCGCGCCGATTGGATGCGCCGCTTCGACAAGGTTCACGCCCAGGGGGCGCGCTCGCTGCCCAGACCGCAACTGGACCCAGTGCGGCGCTGGCGTGAGCTCGACTCGTCAATGAGCTCCGACGCCCTGCTCATGAATATCTTCTGCACCCCCGGAGTTGCGGAGTCTATGGCGGTTCGATATACACTCGGCGTCGATTCCGATGCCGATCCTGTCTTTGGCTGGAAGGCTCGTGTGCCGCTCGCCAACGGCCGCTTCGACCGGACTGAAGTCGATATGCGTTTAGGCTCGCTGCTGGTCGAAGCAAAACTCACGGAGGTCGGGTTTCAGACGCGCGCCGCCACCGCCGTCGCAGCCTATCGCGATTTCAACGTTGTCTTCGATCGCGACCGGCTTCCGCGCGCTGAAATTCCCACCTCGCGCTGGACACAGGCGAGCGAATTCCCCGAAAATGCATCGCAGGAATTTGAAGGCATTATCGCCAATCCCGCCCTCTTCTCCGCCGTCGACACAGTTTTCCGCCCACCCGGCGAGCCTGGCTATGCCGCATATCAACTGATCCGCGGCGTGCTCGCCGCTTTCGCCCTCGGGTGCAGTTTCTGTGTCATCTATGACGAGCGCCGCCCCGATCTGCGCGAACAATGGTTCGAGATCATGGCCGCGATCAACATTGCCGATTTGCGTGTGCGCGTCAAGGCTCTTACCTGGCAGGAGCTGGCCGCGCTTCTTCCCAATGCGTTGCGGGAGTTCCTCGATGTGAAGTACGGGATTGCGGCACCGGGCAAGAGGCCCTCGCCGATTGGCGAGGCAGCCGAGCTCGCCGATTGATTCCGACCAAGGCCCTCTAAATGCCCAGAATCCTCTGGTTGCTCACGGCATTCGTTTCGCTGCCGGCAAAATCGTCGAAGGCCCGATCGGTTACGCGGATGATCTGATCGCGCACGAACTTCGCACCTTCCGCCGCGCCCTGCTCGGGATGCTTGATCGCGCACTCCCACTCCACCACGGCCCAACCCGGATAGTCGTACTGAGCCATCTTGCTGAAGACCTGGCGAAAGTCGATCTGACCATCGCCAATCGACCGGAAGCGTCCCGGTCTGTCGATCCACTCCTGATAGCCGCCGTAAACTCCCGAGCGTCCGCTCGGCCGGAACTCGGCGTCTTTCACGTGAAATGCCCGCACCCGGTCGTGATAAAGATCAAGGAAAGCCAGATAATCCATCTGCTGCAACACCATATGGCTCGGGTCGTAAAGAATGTTGGCGCGCGGATGGTCGCTTACCGACGCGAGAAAGCGCTCGAAGGTCGCGCCGTCATGCAAATCCTCGCCGGGATGCAGCTCAAAGCAAACATCGACTCCCGCATCGTCAAACGCATTCAGAATCGGCAGCCAGCGTCGACCCAGCTCTTTAAACGCTTCGCCGACTAAACCTGGGGGCCGCTGCGGCCACGGATAGAAGAACGGCCAAGCCAATGCGCCCGAAAACGTGGCATGCGCCTTCAGGCCCAGGTTGCGGCTGGCCTTCGCCGCCCACCATAGCTGCTCGACCGCCCACGCCGTGCGCGCCTTCGTGTTCCCCTTGAACTCTGCCGGTGCAAATCCTTCGAGCAGCACGTCATACGCTGGATGGCTTGCCACCAGTTGTCCCTGCAAATGCGTCGAAAGCTCAGTGATGGCCAGCCCGGCTTGCGCGGCTATGCCTTTCACCTCATCGCAATAAGCCTGGCTTTCGGCGGCGCACTCCAGGTCGAAGAGCCTGCGATCCCAGGTTGGAATCTGGAATCCCGCGTAGCCATGACCCGCGGCCCATTTGGCCATCCCCTCGAGCGTGTTGTAGGGAGCATCGTCACCGGCAAACTGCGCCAGAAAGATCCCCGGTCCTTTGATCGTTCTCATGATTCCTCCTCACGGGATCGCGCGAGGCCGCTGGAAGACCTAAAACTCGACCCAGCCTTCTTTGCGATTGCTCTCGATCGCCCGCTCAATAAACCGCATCCCGCGCACGCCTGCTTCGATTCCCGGCAGCGTCGCCGGCAACGAAGCCGTACCGCCCCTTTTCCATGCCCACAGCGCATCGGCAAACTCGCGATAGAGCACGGCGAAGGCCTCGAGATAGCCTTCAGGATGTCCAGCCGGCGTGCGCGCAACGGCCTTGGCGTCGCCGCCCAAGTACCCCGCCGCCGCGTGATAAATCTCCTCAGGCTTGTCGAGCCATTTCACAATGAGCCGGTTAGGATCCTGTTGCCGCCATTCGAGAGATCCCTCCTCTCCAAAGACGCGCAGGCGCAACTCGTTCATTTCGCCCGCAGCCACCTGCGAGCAGGCAAGCGCGCCTGCCGCTCCGTTGTTCATTCTGACAAATGCATTGCAATCGTCGTCCAGCTTGCGCCCTGGCACCACGGAGCGCAGCGAGGCTTGGATTGCAGTCACCTCCAGACCGCTGACATATTCGAGCAGGTGAAAAGCATGTGTGCCGATGTCGCCAATCGCGCCTCCAGGACCGCTGCGCGCCGGGTCGCTCCGCCATTCCGCTTGTTTGTGGCCGGTGGTTTCAATCGGCCGACTGAGCCATCCCTGAAAATACTCGACTGCGACTTTGCGAACCTTCCCCAGGCTGCCGGCAGCGCAGATGGCGCGCGCCTCGCGCACCATTTGGTATCCCGCATACGTATGCGTCAAGCCATAGGGCAGCCCTGCCTTTTTTACCGCGGCCTCCAGCTTGAGCGCCTCCTGGTACGTCGCCGTTGCCGGCTTGTCGCTCATCACCGGAAACCCCGCCTCGAGCGCCGCCAGCGCGACGGCCAAGTGCAGGTGATTCGGCGTCACAATGGCCACAAAGTCGATTCCGTCTGGCCGCTTGCGTTCGCCTGCAATCATTTGCCTGTAATCCGCATAGGCGCGCGACGGGTGAATGCGGAACGTCTCGCCCGCCTGCCGCGAGCGCTCGGGCGACTGTGAAAAGGCGCCCGCGACCAATTCGATCCTGCCATCCATCTCCGCAGCGATGCGATGCACGGGGCCGATGAACGCGCCCGGTCCGCCACCCACCATACCCATACGCAGCCTGCGTTCCTCCCCCATCGCTTCCTCGCTCCTTGGCCGAACGCCGACACAGCAGCCTGTGCGGTGACTCCGTTTCCGGTTCTTCAACTTCCTGTTCCCTAACCCTCAGCAGTTCACGCCGCTGGCGAGGTAGCC
>JASHSG010000279.1 GCA_030040935.1 Acidobacteriaceae bacterium
ATCCTCAACCGCGATCCGGTGCCGGCGGCCGACGTGAACCCGGCGTTGCCCGTGGAATTTGTCCGCATCCTTGAAAAGTGCATCGAGAAGGACCGCACCCTGCGCTGCCAGACGGCAACCGAGCTCAAAACTGACCTGAACCGGATGAAGCGCAATCTGGAGTCGGCCAAAACCCGCGCCAGATCGAAGGTCGATTCCGATTCCGGGTCGCACAAGCAGGGCAAATCCGTAGCCGTCCTCTACTTCGAAAACTTGAGCGGCGCCAAGGAAGACGAATACCTGCGCGACGGCATCACCGAAGACGTCATCACCGAGCTGTCCAAGATTCGCGGGCTGAATATCTTTTCGCGCCCCACCGTGCTTGCCTTCCGCGATCAGGCCGTGACCCCGCAGCAGGTGGGGCAAAAGCTCGGCGCCGCCTACGTGTTGACCGGCACGCTGCGCCGCTCCGGCGTGCGGCTCCGCATCGGCGCGCAATTGGTCGATGCGCGCACCGACTTCCCGTTGTGGTCCGAGCGCTTCGACCGCGAGATGAAGGACGTTTTCGAAGTGCAGGACGAAATGGCGCGCAAAATCGCCGAAGCCCTGCGCGTCACGCTTTCGCCGGAAGAGCTGGAAGCCATGTCGGTAAAGCCAACCGAGAACCTGCAGGCCTACGACCTCTACCTGCGCGGCAAGCGCTACGCCCGCCGCCAGACGCGCCAGGACCTTGAATTCGCGCTGCAGATGTTCGAGAACGGAGTCACCATCGACCCCGGTTTCGCACTGGCCTACGCCGCCTGCGCTAACGCCTGCGCCATGCTCTACTACTACAGCCGCGATCAGAGATGGCTGGAGCGCGCCCGCGAAGCTTCAGGCAAGGCCGTGGCCCTGCGCTGGGATTTGCCCGAGGTCCAGGTCAGCCAGGCGTGGGTTCTCTACGCGGCCTCGCTGCACGACGAAGCCGTGCGCATGGTCAAGAAGGCCATCGAGCGCAAGCACGACTGCGAGGGAGCGTATTACCTGCTGTGCCGCGCCCTCTTTGCCGCGGGTCGCTACCAGGAAGTGCTCGACGTGGCCGAGACCGCCATCGAAACCAGCGGCGAGGATTACAACGTCTACGTCCCCATTGGGAACTCCATGGGCGCGCTGGGCAAGACAGAAAGCGAACGCAACATGAGACAGCGCCGGATCGCCGCGCTTGAAAACCACCTCAAGCAGGTGCCGGAAGACGCGCGCGCCCGCATTCTGCTCGGCGGCGACTACGCCCGCCTCGGCCGGCCCGACGACGCCCTGCACGAACTGAACCTGGCCGTTACCATGCGCGCCAACGAGGCTTTGATTCTCTACAACGCTTCCTGCCTCTATTGCGCTCTGAACAAAAAAACCGAGGCTTTGGACACTCTGCACAAGGCGTGGGAAGCCGGATATCGCGATGCCGTCTGGGCGCGCCGCGACCCCGACCTGCTTTCGCTCCACGACGAGCCGGAGTTCGAGCGCATGTTTCCCGAGCCGGCGCCGTAAGCTTCGGAAGCATCTCCTCCCGTTCAGCGATTTGAGCGCCAAACAACCTCCACCGGCGTCGTTCATCACCGTCCACGCCGCCTCAGCCGTCTATACTCTCTTCTGTCTGTTTTTCCAATCGGAGTGATTCCATGTCGTCTGCCGTTGCATTTGCGCGCCGCAATCAACCCCGTTTTCTCGATGATTTGAAGGCGCTGCTCCGTATTCCCTCCATCTCCACCCTGCCCGAGCACGACGGCGACTGCCGCAAGACTGCCGAGTCGCTGCTCGCCGACCTCAAGCGCATCGGCATGGAGCACGCGCGCCTCATCGACACTTCGGGCCATCCGCTGGTTTATGCCGACTGGCTCCACGCTGCCGGCAAGCCCACCGTGCTCGTCTACGGCCACTACGATGTCCAGCCGCCCGACCCCCTCGATGAGTGGCTCACGCCGCCCTTCGAGCCCACCGAGCGCAACGGCAACCTCTACGCCCGCGGCGCGGTCGACGATAAAGGCCAGGTGGTCGCGCAGGTCAAAGCCCTCGAGTCTCTGTTCGCCGCCAGTCACGCCCTGCCCCTCAACGTTCGCGTCCTTCTCGAAGGCGACGAAGAAGTCGGAGGGGAGGGAATTGCTGACTACGTGGCCTCCAGGCCCGCCGATCTCAAAGCCGACTTTGCTTTGGTCTCTGACTCCGAGCTCTTCGCTCCCGGCCTGCCCACCATCTGCGTCGGCCTGCGCGGCATGATCTACACCGAAATCGAAGTCCGCGGCGCAAAAACTGACCTCCACTCCGGAATGTACGGCGGTGCCGCGCCCAATCCTTTCTTTGCCCTCGCCCACATCATCGCCAAACTCAAGGACGAGAACGGCCGAATTCTCATTCCCGGCTTCTACGACGACATCGTCGCTCCCGGCGTCGAGCAGGTTGCCGCATGGCGCAGCCTCCCCTTCGATGAAGAAGAGTACCGCAAGACCGAAGTCGGCTCAAAGCAGTTGGTCGGCGAGCCCGGCTACTCCGTGCTCGAACGCACCTGGGCCCGGCCTACGCTCGATGTTCACGGCATGCCCGGCGGCTTCATCGGCGCCGGCGCCAAGACCGTCATACCTGCCAAAGCGCAGGCCAAAATCTCCATGCGTCTGGTTCCTAACCAGACGCCCGCCAAAGCCTTCGCTCTTTACAAGAGCTTCGTCGAAAAAATCGCTCCCCCCGCCGTCAGCGTCGATGTCCGCCTCATCCACTCCGGCGATGCTTGTTTGATTCCCGTCGACAACCCCTACATCCAGGCCGCCACGCGCGCCCTCCATGATGTCTGGGGTAAGGACACGGTCTTCATCCGCTCCGGCGGCTCCATCCCCATCGTCGGCGACTTTGACCGTCATCTGGGCCTGCCCAGCGTGTTGATGGGCTTCGGCCTGCCCGACGACAACATCCACGCCCCCAACGAAAAGTTCAACCTGAAAAACTTTGCTCTCGGCATCGAATCGTTGATCCGCTTCCTTGAGGAAGTCGGCCGCTGAGCCCGGGGGCAGAGGCCGCGAAAGCGCGCGAACAAGTCGGCAATTGATCCGGTAGGCTGCGCCTGCGATGACCGAGCAAACACTCCCGGCAGATGATTTCGCCGCCACCGGCTTCGTTCTCGCCGGCGGCCAGTCCAGCCGCATGGGCCGCGACAAGGCGCTCTCGCTCTTTCGCGGCCGCCCGTTGATTGAGCATGCGCTCTCCACGCTGCGCGCGGCTGGTCTTCCGGCTTCGATTGCCGGAGCCGGTCCGGCCGCCGTCTCCGCTCTCGCCGCCTGCGCTCGAATCGTTGAAGATCCCGAGCCCGGCCTCGGCCCGCTGGCCGGCATCTGCGCCGCATTGGCCGCTTCCTCCGCGCGCTTTGCCGTCTTTCTTCCCGTCGATCTGCCCCTGCTGCCGCCCGCGCTCATTGCCTCTCTCGTCCATCACGCGCGCATCTCCGGCCGCGCCGTGACCATCTCCTCGCTCAACGGCTTCATTCAAACCTTCCCCGTCGTCCTCGACCGATCCGTCCTTCCTGCGCTCCAAATCCAGCTTCGCTCCGGGCCGCGCGGCTGCTTTTCCGCCTTCCAGGCCTCGGCCGAGGGCTCTGGCCGGCGCATCGCCGCCATCCCCGTCGAGCTGCTGGTTCAATGCGGTCAGGTGGCGCATCCTTTCGATCTGCCCCCGGCGCGCTGGTTTTTCAACGTGAATACACCCCGCGATCTCGGCCGCGCTCAGGCGTTCTTTTCCCCCGCCATCGCGTAAGCTGAATGCATGGCGCTGTTCGAAAACCCCGCCGCACCCGGTTCCTTGGAGCCCCTTGAAGCCGAGCTCGAGGCGCTCGCTGACCCCGCGAAGATTGCGCCCAAACCACAGCCCGCTGCCTCCGCCGGGTCCCCGCAGCCCATCATCGTCTTCGACAATGTCTCCATCTCCTTCAACGGCCGTTCGGTGCTCCAAAATGTCAGTTTCTCCGTCTCCCGCGGCGAAACCCTGTGCATCCTCGGCCGCAGCGGCGTTGGCAAGTCCGTCTCGCTCCGCCTCCTGATGGGCTTTTTGAAGCCTGACTCCGGTTCGATCCAGGTCGAAGGACAGGAAATCACCGCCCTCAGTGAAGAGGGCCTGCGCGCCGTTCGCAAGCGCATCACGATGGTCTTTCAAAACGGCGCCTTATTCGATTCGATGAGCGTGCGCGAAAACGTCGCCTTCCCCTTGCGCGAGAAAGGCGGCCTCGCCGACGACCAGGTGGACCAGATCGTCGGCCGCCTCATCGGCCTCGTCGGCGCGGAAGATGTCGTCGATGTCTTTCCCGGAAGCCTTTCGACGGGCCGCAAACGCGCCGTTGCCATGGCCCGCGCCCTGGCCGCGCAGCCCGAGATCGTCCTCTATGACGAGCCCACCACCATGGTCGATCCCATCACTGCCCGCCGCCTCGGCTCTCTCATTCAGCGCCTCAAGCTTCAGCTTGGATTCACCAGCATCGTGGTCACCCACGACACGCGCTTTGCCCAGAACCTCGCCGACTCCGTGCTCTTTCTCGATCAGGGCCGGGCGGAATTCTTCGGTCCCCTTAGTGGCTTTCTTGAGTCCGCCGATCCCCCCATCCAACAGTTCCTTACCTTGGATGCGTATGTACTGCCATTAGATTAAAGGAGTTATGAGTCTCTTGGGCCCTGGGTCAAAATCCACCCGTCGCCGCCGTCTTAACCTGGTAACCATTTCGTTGCATACGCGCGCAGTCTACCGGCAGTATGATCTCTCTAGTTAATCACTTCCCATTTCGAAGCAGCCGGAGTTAGCCGATTGCAGATTCGATCGCATCGAATTAGCCGGGTCAAGCAACGCGCAAACGCTCTCCCGCCTCTCAATACGATAGTCCTTACTCGCTGCTTCGATATCACTGCAGTCTATGTCTTAACTGGCGTCAACTATCGCACGCAGGGTCTTACAATCAAGCCGGCGTTGACCCGGCCTTTCTTTTCTTTGCCTCCACTTGTTGCTGCGCTGAAAATTACGTGCGCTTTCTCGGCGGTCCTGCCGGGCGGCACGTATCTTGCCCTGCCGTTTGCAAAAAAGCGAGTCAGGAAGACTTCAGGAAAGAATCCGCTCGCCCGGGTTCGTGCTCTACCTTGCACCTCTTGCGTTTCTCGTCCCCATCGTTCCCTGTTCTAGGTGCTACAGAAGGTTTGAGGTCTGCGGTTTCTATGGCAAGTTCGGATTTCTGGCAAAGGTTGTCGTCGTCGTTGGCTGCTTCGTCTGAATGGGATGCCGGAGCCGCGGGCAGCTCCACGCGGGTGCCGCGCGGCACCGCCAAAATGTGGATGGCCATGGATGCCGTCACCGTCTTCCTGGCCGCATTGGTGGCTACTCTCTACAGGTTCCGCGCCAGGCCGGTCGAAGTCGTCCGAAGCTTCGTCCACGGCACCTTGTTTCACGGCATGTCGGTGTGGGTTTTGCTGGCCCTGTTGTGCGGCTTCGCCTGCGCGCTCATCGTCACCAGCCGCCGCCTCCATCTCTACGACCCCATGCGCCTCACCAACTTCCTCCACGAGCAGAGGATGAGCGCACAGGCCTGCCTCACCTCCGGCCTCCTGCTTACCGGCACGCTCTATTTGCTCAGAGCGGCCATCATCTCCCGTGTCGTTGTCCTCGAAACCATCGGCCTGGTTGCCATTGTCCTTGGCTTGCGCCGTTTCGTTTACCGCATTTTTCTTTACCGGCGCTTCGATCGCGGGCTCGACACACGCAACGTCCTCATCGTCGGCACCGGGATTGAGGCGCATGCCCTGCGTCAGCATCTCGACAAGATTCGCCACTTGGGCTACACGTTTAAGGGATTTATTGAGCTGCCCGGGGGTTCTCCTTACGAGGCGGTCACTGACGACATTGTCGGTAACCTCGAAACGCTCTTCCAGAACACCCGCAAGCAGTTCATCGACGAAATCTTCTTCACCACGCCCTGCGAGCGCGGCATCGTCAAGAGCGTCCTCGAAAAGGCTCGCGTTCACGGAGTCGATCTGCGCGTGATACCCGACCTCTATGATGGCCTTGCCTGGAACAGCCCCATCGAATACGTCGGCCAGTTTCCCACCATCCCCCTGCACCGCGGCGCCGTGCCCGAGATCGGCCTCATTTTCAAGCGCGTCTTCGATACCGCCCTTTCCGTCTTGATCCTGGCTTTCTTATCGCCTCTGCTGCTGGCCGTCGCCATCGCCGTCAAGTTCGATTCCCCCGGCCCGGTCCTCTATACCTCCGAGCGTATTGGAAAGAAAGGCGTCGTATTCCGCTGCATCAAGTTCCGCACCATGGTTCGCGACGCCGATAAGCGCCGCGCCGAGATCATGCACATGAACGAGCGCGACGACGTTCTCTTCAAGGTCTCCAACGACCCCCGCATTACCCGCCTGGGCCGCTTTCTTCGCAAGTATTCCCTTGACGAGCTGCCCCAGTTCCTCAATGTCTTGCGCGGCGACATGTCGATCGTCGGGCCCCGTCCGCCTCTGGCCGGCGAAGTCCATAAGTACGATCTCGACCACCTGCGCCGCCTCGACGTCACTCCGGGCATCACCGGCCTCTGGCAGGTGCAGGGCCGCCAGGACCCTTCCTTCGCCAGCTACGTCTCCCTCGATGTCACCTACATCGACAACTGGAGCATCTGGCTCGACTTCAAAATCATTATGCGCACCATTGCCGTGGTATTTTCCGGCACGGGAACTTAATAGGGGCGTGAAAGTTCGTCGCTTCGTTTGAGGGCCGCGTCTTCGTACTCCGCCACGCTCTCCACCGGCTTCCTCGCTTCGGGCGGCGCCGCCTGCGCGCTTGCCTGCGCCGTCCGTTCCATTCGCGGCTCGGCATTGCGCCGCACCCGCAGATTGTTCACCGCGTACTCGATGTATGGCGATTTCAGTTCCGGCTGCTTGCCCAGGAAGCGGCATGTCGCCGTCACCTGTTCCGCGATAAACGTGGGCTGGTACCCGGCCAGATCGAGCTCCTTTTCTTTGGTGATCATGTACACAATGAAATTGAAGACTTCCTCGGTGAAGGCCAGGTTGCGCCGCATGCATTCCCGTTCGAAGATCAGGCGGAACTGGTCCTGGCTCGGCGGACCCACTTCGATCTTGTAGGGCAGCCGGCGAAGAAACGCCGGATCCATCAGGTCTTCCGGATTCAGGTTGGTGGCGAATACCACGATCTCTTCAAAGGGGATGCAGAAGCTCGCTCCCGTGCGCAGCTTCATATAGTCGACCCGGCTCTCCATGGGCACGATCCACCGGTTCAAAAGATCTCTCGGGCTGACGAACTGCCGCCCAAAGTCGTCGATGAGGAAGCACCCGCCCAGCGCCTTCATGTGCAGCGGCGCTTCGTAGTAGTGCCCCTTCTCGTCGTAGCGCAGGTCCAGCATGTCCAGCGTCAGTTCGCCGCCCGCCACGACGAACGGCCGCCGGCATGTGACCCAGCGCCTGTCGTGCGTCTGCCTGAGGAAGCTCGCAACCTCGGAGCCCTCCTCCTTCTTCTCTTCAACGGTCGACTGGATATGGATCCGCGGATCGAAAAACCGGATGATCTGGCCTTCAACCGCGATCGCGTAAGGAACGTGAATCAAATCCTGAAAAACGCTCGCGAACCTCAGCGCCACCGACGTCTTGCCGTTTCCCGGCGGCCCGTACAGCAGGATCGCCCGTCCCGAATTCAGCGCCGGACCGGCCTGCTCAACGATCGTCTCGTCGATCGTCAGCCCCTTGATCGCTGTGTGTACCTGTTCCACGGTCACGCGCTCGTTCGTCGGCTTCTGCATGTTCACCCGCTCGATGAACTCCTCCAGAGGCACCGGCGCCGGGCCAATGTAGCCTGACCTCTGTATCGCATCGAGCGTCCATCGCTTGCCCTCGTCGGTCATCGCATAGCGCATGTCCAGCACGCTGTCCGAACTCATCGCGCCCAGCGTATAGATCAGTTGCCGCTCGATCGCGATCTTCGCCAGATCCATCACCACGTGCTGGGGCAGCTTGATCGCGTCCGCAATCTGGCCGATCTTCTCCATTCGTCCTGAGAAGATTAGCTTCATGAAAAGCGCTAGCAGATCGGTGTCGCTGATCCCCGTGGCTGCGATGTCCGCGGGTTCCTGCGGGACGCGGTGAATGAAACGGTCGATCGTCCGCTCGTCGACCACTCCAAGCGCAACGAGATTGTCGCCCAGGGTCCCGCCCTGCAACACCTGCCGCTGAAGGGCCGCACTTACGTCCTTTTCCGTGACCAGGTTGGCACGGATCAGCAGTTCGCCCAATCTCAGATGCGGTTCGATGGCGCTCCCCCCACCTAACTGTCTGTCTTCAGCAGATTTCGTCGACCGCCCCAGGCCGGTCTTTAGGGATGGGTCATTTAGTTACGAATTTGATTCTAGGCAGCGACTTTTGTCCGAATAAATCCCCCGTTCGTGGGCCATTGCAATAAGTCGTCATTATTCAATGACTTAGTTTTCTTCGCTTCCCCGCGCTCGAGCCCCGTTTAAATCCCCCGTGCGCCCGCCTCCGCGAGCTCGCTCCGCTGGCCCCGCTCGCTCGGCCTCGTCGGTCCCCTCCATTTAAACTGGTCTTGTGAAGATCGCTCTCGCCCAGATCGATCCGACGGTCGGGGATTTCACCGGCAATCTCGAAAAAATTCTGGCCGCCAGCCGTCGCGCCGCCGCCCTGGGCGCGCGGCTGACCGTCTTCTCTGAGCTGGCCATCTGCGGCTACCCGCCTGCCGATTTCATTGAAAAACCCAGCTTCCTCGCGCGATGCCAGACGGCGGTCGACGAGCTTTGCGCTGCTTCGCGCAGCCTGTCCACTGCCGTCCTCGCCGGCGTCGCCCTCCCTTCCGATCGCGAAGACGGCAAGCCCGCATTTAATGCCGCCGTCTTGGTCGACCGCGGAGCCCTCCTCCTCGAGCAGCACAAGCGCCTCCTGCCCTTCTACGACGTGTTCGATGAGCAGCGATACTTTTCCCCGTCCGGGCCCCAGAAAGTCATCGAATTCGAGCGCACGCGCCTCGCCATCACCATCTGCGAGGACGCCTGGAACGACAAGAACTTCTGGCCCCGCCGCCTCTACACCGTCGATCCCATGGAAGAGCTCATGCGCCAGAATCCCGCGCTGCACATCAACCTCTCTTCCTCGCCTTTCTGGCACGGAAAGCGCGCCGTCCGCCGCGAAATGCTCGCTGCCATTGCCCGCCGCGACTCGATCCCCGTGCTCATGTCGAACCAGGTCGGCGGCAACGACAGCCTCATCTTCGATGGCTCCTCGCTGGCCCTCAACGCCCGCGGCGAGCTCATCGCCCAGGCCGCTTCTTTTCAGGAAGACCTGGTCATCGTCGACCCCTTCCATGCTTCGCCCCTGCCCCTGCCCGAAGATGACGAAACCGAGGCCGCCTACCGTGCCCTCGTCGTCGGAACGCGCGACTACGTCCGCAAGTGCGGCTTTCAGAAAGCCATCGTCGCCCTCAGCGGCGGCATTGACTCAGCCCTCGTTGCTGCCATCGCCGCCGATGCGCTCGGCCCGGAAAATGTCACCGCCATCGGCATGCCCAGTCCCTACTCCTCATCGGGCTCCATCGATGACAGCCGCCGGCTGGCGTCGAACCTCGGCATCCGCTTTGAAATCATCTCCATCAGCGGCCTCTTCGCCGATTTCAACCTCGCCCTGGCGCCGCTCTTCAAGGGATTGCCGCCCGACCTCACCGAAGAAAATATCCAGCCCCGCATCCGCGGCGCCATCCTCATGGCCCTCTCCAACAAGTTCGGCGCACTGGTCCTCACCACCGGCAATAAATCCGAGATGGCCGTCGGTTACTGCACTCTCTATGGCGACATGGTCGGAGCGCTCGCCGTCATCGGCGACCTCGTCAAGACGCGCGTCTACTCCATCTGCCGCTGGCTCAACCAGAGCCAGGAAAAAATTCCGGCGGCCATCCTCACCAAGCCTCCTTCGGCCGAACTCCGCCCCGGACAGATCGACACCGACTCGCTGCCCCCCTACGACGTCCTCGATCCCATCGTCGAAGCCTACGTCGAGCGCTATGAAACCCCGGAGTCGATCGCCGAGCAACACGGTTTTCCCCTCCATCTCGTCCAACAGGTGGTGCGCCTCATCGAACGCTCCGAGTACAAGCGCCAGCAGGCTGCTCCAGTCCTGAAAGTCACCTCCAAGTCCTTTGGCATGGGCCGCAGGTTTCCCATTGCCGTCAAAGTCCAGTCCTGACCCGCGCCTTGCCAACGCAGCGTTATAAGCTAGGGGAGGGGAAGTTTTTCCGCCTTTAAAGGAGATTCGCTTGACTCGTCTGTCCGACCGCATTCTCGGCGCCGCGGCGCTGATCGCTTTATTCGTTCCCGCGCTAAGCGTCTTTGCCCAGCAACATGTTCCGCCCGCGCCCGACAATACTTCCGAGCCTTCCGCGCCTGCGCAGCAGTCGCCTGGCTCGGCTCCCGCAGACCAGCCGACTGACCAGCAGCCCGGAGCCGCGCCCTCGGCTCCCGCTCCCTCCGGCCCTCCGGTGTTTCCCAAGCCCGACCCCGCCAATTTCACTGCATCCACACCCACCAGGGAAACTGTCGACGCCTTTCTTCAGGCCAATTGGGGTTACGACCCCGACCGCGTGTGGCAGGTGCAGGCGATCGTCAAAACGCCCGCCGACGGCGTCAGCCACGTCATCGTCCTGGTCGGCGACAAGACGGGTAAGCAAAAAATTCAGGTCCTCTCTTTCTTCGCTCTTCCTGACGGCAAGCACATCGTCTCCGGTGACGGCATCATCGATTTCGGCGTGAATCCCTTCGCCGACGCCCGCCTCGAGTTGCAGAAGCGCGCCAACGGTCCCTATCGCGGAGCCGTGTCGAAAGATCTGGAGTTAGTCGAGTTTGCCGATTTTCAGTGCCCTCATTGCAAGGAGGCGCAAGCCAATATGGATAAGCTCGTCACCGACTATCCCAAGGCGCGTGTCGTCTTCCAGAACTTTCCCCTCGCTTCCATGCATCCCCAGGCCGTGAATGCCGCCGAGTACGGCATCTGCGTCACCAAACTGGGCGGCAGCTCCGCCTTCTTTCAATATGCGGCCGCGGTCTTTGACGGTCAGGACGGTCTGGCCACTCCCGACGGCGCCACGCTCACTCTCAACAGCGCCACTACCAAGGCCGGCCTCGACCCCGCCAAGGTCTCGGCCTGCGCCGCCACACCCGAGGTCAAGTCCGACGTCGACGCATCTATCGAATTGGGAAAGGATCTGGGCGTCGGCGAGGTGCCCACGCTCATGATCAATGGCCGCGCCGTTCCTGCCACCGCGCCCTATGACCTGCTGAAGCAGATCGTCGACTTCCAGGCCAAGGCTGACGGCGTCTCCGGCCAGTAATCAAGCCGCTATTCATGGCGTGCCCCGCTCCACCCGCATCATCGCCGTGTGTCCGGCCGCCTGCGTCCCGCGGATCACATGCGGCGTCATTACGATCACCAGGGTTGCGTAGTTTTGCTGCACGTCCTTGCTCGTGATGTCATTCAGCCCCGGAATCTCGCTGATTCCAGGTGTCCCGCTGATGGCCAGGCTCTGAGACTTGTCCATCTCCGACGCCACCACCGCCGCCTCGCCCGCTCTGAGCGTCACCACCCCGGAATACGCGCGGTTGTCCAGCACCGGATTCCCATCGATCGAACTGCCCGCCAGCGCGTCCAGCTTCAGATCGATGGTCAGCGCCACGTCGCCGTCGCGCAATACCTTCGGATTCAGCTTCAGCGTCAGTCCCAGGTCCTCGTACTGCACCATCGGCACATTCGGCACCGTCGAGGTGAGCGATGAAAGCAAGGACGACAGGCCGCTCGAGCTTCCTGCGCCTGTCAGCCCCGGAATGTTCGGAAGGTTCGGCGAGAGGCTCGAGTAAGATGACGTCTGAATCGGGTATCTCTCGCCCTCCTTGATCGTTTCGTCCTGGCCATCCTCCAGGTGCAGCTCAATCTGGTCCAGTTCCCGTGAATCGGACGTGTTCAGATTCAGGTTGAACGTCGCTGTGCCGGGTACCAGCGCCGATTCCGTCAGCCCTCCGCCGAACAGGGCGAATCCGCTCGACAATAGCGGGCTTGAAATCTGGCCCGAAGCAATCAGAATGCCCAGGATGGCCAGCGGGTCGTCGGCCGAGGCCAGCCCCGACGAGATGATCTGCTGCACCAGGCTTGCATTCTGGTTCAACAGAGACTGCTCCTCGGCAAAAACATTGAATGCCGAAATGCTCTGCGGCAGTTGCGCGCCCGTGTTGCGAGTGCTGGTGTGCGCCACCTGGATCATGCGCACGTCCACCAGCACCTGGCTCCGTCCCTCAAGCAGGCTCCTCATCGTGGCGTTGAATGCGTTCAAGGTCGATGCCGGCGCGCGCAGCGTCAGGCTGTGCTCTGGCTGCGCAAGCTGAGCCTCTTGCGCCTCAAACACGTCTTTTGCCAGCATCGCCACTTCCGTCATCTCGTCCGCGCTCAATCCTGCGAGATAAACCGTCTCTGTCTCCTGGGGAGTCAATCGCTGCCGGTTTTCGTGGGTGTCGTCCGATATCAGCGCGTGATGCGAATCCAGCGGAACATAGAACGTGTGCGTCATCATTGCCAGGATGCGCATCGCCTCCGCAAAGTTCACCTCGTCCAGATCCAGCCGGATCTGCGTTGGCCTGATGCTGTCGTCGAGCATGGCCTTCAGTCCGTATGCCGTGAACACCTGTTCGATCACCTGCCGCTGGTCGGCGTGCAGGTGAAAACTTTGCTTCGAATCCGTTACGGCGAGCTTCTCCTCGTCGGCTATCGCGTTCGCCGCCTGCGCGTACAGCGATTTGGGCTCGGCCCGGACCGATTCATCCCCCAGCTCGTCCAGGTGCTGGCTGGCTTCGAAGTTGTTGGGATCGAGCGCCAGCGCGCGCGCCAGGGCCGCCCGTGCGCCGGCCTCGTTGTTCAGCAGCCGGTCCTTCGCCGCCTCCTGAATCAGCGAGGTCACTTCGTGGCTTCGCGCCACCAGAGCCGCCAGGTGGTAATTGGCGTTCGTGGGATCGAGCGCCGCGGCGCGCTCAAATCCCTCCATCGCCTCTTCGAACTGGCGGTTCATAAACAGCTTGCTCGACTCGAGGTAAATCTTGGCTGCCCGCCTCTCATCGCTGCTGCGCGGCTGCTTGGTTTTGGCCTGCGCCGGAATCTCGCTCTCGGCCCCAGTCGCCTGCCCGCTCCCGCCTGCCGTCGCATCGGGCGAGCGTGCGCCGCCCGGCTCCTGTCCCGCGTCCCCGGCGTCAGGCCCTTTCTGTTGGGGTGCCGGAATCGCGCTTGTACTGTTCTCCTGGCCCGCGCCGCCCGCGCCCGCCGCCTGCGCCATCACGCCGCACGGAATTGCAGCCATCGCCATCGCCGCGCAGCACAACTTCGCCCTCGACCGCACTCGCCCGCGCCGGGTTCCGGATCGCTGCCGCGTTTCGATGCTCGTCGGTCGCATTCTCATCGCGTGCTCGAAGCCGCCGCCATCAGATCCTTGAGCGAGGTTGCGCACGCTTCGGGCTGCGCGTCCACGAGCTCGTCGAAGCTGTACCTTCCGGTAGCGACGGCGATCACGGAGAGAAAATTCGCGCGCGCTGCCTCGATGTCCCGCGGCGTGTCGCCCACCACGCAGATTCGTGCCCCTCGTCCGGCCAGTTCCCGCGCCTTGCGCGCCGCTTGGCCGATCAACTCTCCCCGCACCGGAAAGTGGTCGCTGAACCCGCCGAATCGGAACCACTCGCGCAGCCCGGCCTTCTCGATCTTGATCCACCCGATAGCTTCCAGGTTTCCTGACGCCACGCCCAGCAGCGCGCCTTTCTGCGCCAGGTGCCGCAGAACCTCTTCGATCCCCGGCATCAGCTCCGGGTCCAGCTCGTGCCGCCGCTCTGCAACGCTGTTCCGCATCGCCTCAAGAATGGCCTCGTAGTGCCTCTCCAGAACGTCGTCGGGGATCCCTGCCTGCCGGCAGGCCTCGCGCAGGATCGCCGTGTCTGTGCTCCCGTGTATCAGAACTCCGGCCAGCGTAATCTCGAATCCCGTCACCCGCTCCACGCTCGCCGCCACCGACTCGTAGTGCACTCGGTCCCGGTTCCGTATCAGCGTCCCGTCGATGTCGAACAGATATGCATCCTGCCCGTCCCAGGCGAAATCCGGCTCGATTTCTACGCGGGCTTCAGTCTTCTGTTCTGTTTTATGCATGATGCTGGGCGTGATCTCAGCCCTGGCGGTAGCCCTGGCGAATCGCGCTGTATACAGGACGCTCGCTGCGCGGCGGACGCTTGAGCTCGGCCCGCACTTCGGCCAGGTCCAGGCCCAGCTCCGCCATGGCGCGGCTCAGCGTATTGCGATGCATGCCCAGTTCTTCCGCCGCCTTGCACTGGTTTCCCCGGTGAGCCACCAGCACTTCGCGCAGATACTGCCGCTTGAACTCGCGCACCGCCGCTTCGTAGCGGATTCCGCTCGAGTGCATCTGCGTCACCAGGCTGTCCAGTTCTCGCTTCACTCGCCCCTCTTGCCCAATACGAACAATCAGTCTAACCCGTCCCCCGGCGTTTGTGCAGCACATTTTCTCAGTTGCTGTCGTGCGGGTGCATCCACGCGGGCGATTCGTGTTCCAGCACCATCAGGCCTTTGCGCACACGCTCGCCCAACTCGTCCGGTGACACTTTCTCGCTCATGTGGAGCGAGCCGAAAAACAGCTTCGGCAATCTGGCCTGGTTCATCCATTCTTGCCCCGGATAAAACGCCACGATCACCAGAATGCTGATCATCACCAGCACCAACCCCTGAATGAATCCGAGGATCGCTCCCGCCAGCCCGTCCAGGCAACCCAGGCCCAGCTTGTTGGCCACCTTCCCAATCAAGCCCCCGATCAGGTTCGCAAGCCCCATCACCAGCAGCGCGATCACCAGGAACGCAACCGTGTTGGCGATCGCGTCCGCCCTGAAAATCGGCTTGAACAGCACCCCTGCTCGCTGGTAGTTCCACTCCGCCAGCGTCAACCCCAGGATCAATCCCGCCAGCGAGCAGACTGCGCGGAAGAATCCCTGCGCCAGGCCCATCAGGGTCGATGCGGCAAGCACCGCCAGGATGACCCAATCCACCCAAGTCATATATCGCTCCGCCTTCGCTTCCAGGCCCGTTCAGAAACCCTAACCCATTTCGCCTGCCGCTGTACACTCCAGCCGGGGCGTCGAAATGGCGGGCCTCCTCGCGGCTCGCCCGTGGCGGCATTTCGTCTCACCCGGGGGAGGGTTCCGCCGCACTCGGTGAAAAACCCCATCGCCATCCTGTACCGGACACCCCTTACAACGCCATCTCCCGTCCGGTCAGCCGGCGGAACGCCTCAAGATACTTGGCCCGCGTGCGCTCCACGACTTCTTCTGGCAAAGCCGGCGCCGGCGCTTGCTTGTTCCATCCAATCTCTTCCAGATAGTCGCGTACAAACTGCTTGTCGAAGGATGGTTGAGCGCCTCCGGGCTTCCATGCCTTTCCGTCCCAGAATCGCGATGAATCCGGCGTCAGCACCTCATCGGCAAGCATAATCCCTTCCGCGGTTCTGCCGAACTCAAATTTCGTGTCGGCCAGGATCAGGCCGCACGATTCGGCGTGCGCCGCGGCCATGCGGTAGATCTCGAGCGTCAACCGCCGCAGTTCCGCCGCCTCGTCGGTGCCCACCAGCTCTTCCATCGCCCTAAAAGAAATGTTCTCGTCGTGCGCGCCGTCCTGGCTCTTTGTCGCCGGCGTAAAAATCGCCTCCGGCAGCCGCGACCCATCTTTCAAATCCGGCCCCAGCCCGATCCCGCACACCTTCCCCGATGCCCGATATTCCTTCCATCCCGATCCCGCCAGATATCCGCGCGCCACGCACTCCACCGGAAACATCTCCGCCCGCTTCACCAGCATCGAGCGCCCCTCCAATTGATCGCGATACCGCCTCAGCTCCGCCGGAAACTCGCCCGCATCCGCCGTGATGACGTGATTGCGAACCACGTCTTTAAGGAGATCGAACCAGAACAACGAAATCTGCGTCAGAACCTTGCCTTTGTCCGGAATCCCCGACCCCAGCACGTGATCGAAAGCCGAAATCCGGTCCGTCGCAACCAAGAGCAGCGCGCCGTCGACCGCATACAGATCGCGCACTTTGCCCCGGCCGAGCAGGGGCGTGTCGCCAAGATTGGTCCGCAGCAGCGCTGTCATGGGAATTCTTCCTCGGGTAGGCTGAATTTTCGATTTTCGGGTGACTGCCTGGCTTTGTCAATCGTCCCTGCCCGTGTGCCCGAATCGAAGCCTCGTCTCATTCTGCATCCTTATATCCTTTGCGCCATGGGGGCCCCGCTCCCGCTGAAATCGGTGGGCTTTCCCGCCCCTCCTGCGCTGACACAAACCCCTGTGACGGCCGTCACGGACCCTGCCCTCGCCTTCGGAGACACTGCCATTGTCAACATGGTTCGGAGGGCGCGTAAGAAAAGCCCTCTTTGAGCCGGGCGACACGAGGCAGCAGTGGAAAGGGGAAGCCGCGGCTAGTCTCGTTCAATACGTGGGATCGCCAGTAGCTGCGCGCTACCGACCTCCAGTGCCGGCTACTGGTCCCCGTCTTTATCTTGTGTAAGTAGATCTACAAGCGCCTCCGAAGCGAAGACATCCTTCGGGGGCGATTTTTTTGCCCCGCAACGCAGCTCCCTGTGCCGGGCGGCCGCCTCATCTGCATTTTTCTCGAAGCAAGACCTGCTTGCCGGCGCAAGCTGGGTGTATACAGGATCGTTGGAGAAAGTTGGCCACCTTGCGCAATGTCATCGTCGCCGTCTGCTTCAGCCTCCTTGTTACCGGAGCTGCCGGAAAAGGATCACCCTCCGCGAAGATCGCTAAGCTGCCGAGCGGCAACCTCGCCGATCATGTA
>JASHSG010000280.1 GCA_030040935.1 Acidobacteriaceae bacterium
AATCCGCACATACGATTGTGGAATCGAACTCCGACGCCATGCACCGGATCGCCGCCGCGCTGCTCGAGCGCGAGACGATCGATGCCGAGGAGCTGAAGCTGCTGCTCGAGGGCAAGGCCCTGCCGCCGATTCGCTCGTCGATTGCATCGCCCAGCGATGGCGATGGCGGCCAGCCGCAGCAAGTCCTCAAACCGGAAGGGCGCGGACCGACGGGCGGTTTGCCTGAGGGTTCGCCGAGCCCGGCGTAAACACAGTTCGTAGTTCATAGTGGGGCTGCTCTAAAGGAGCAGCCCTTTTTTCGTGCGAAAATATTCGACTGCAGAATTGAACCTTCCTCCCGCCTGCTTCGACATAATGATTGAACGCACATGGAAAGCAAGGACCGAGCGCCGTACGAGTGGCTCGCGCTGCGCTGCCAATCCGGTGAAGCAGGCGCTTTCGAGGACCTGATCGCGGTGATGGAGCGGCCGCTGCTCTACTACGCGACCAGCCTGACCGGCAGCACAGACAGCGCGCTCGACGTGCTTCAGGAAGTTTGGATCAAGGCGCTCGGCAACATCCGAAAGCTGAAAGATCCCGGAGCGTTGCGCCCGTGGCTCTATTCGATCACGCATGGAGTTGCGGTGGATCGAATCCGAAAAAACTACATGCGTGAGCAGGCGGAAAAGTTTCAATACGAGGATTTCGAGGAGGCCGAGGAACCCTCGTTCGCTGCGGAGGACGCAGCGCAGGTCCATGCGGCATTGAATCAGCTCGGGCTCCATCATCGCGAGGTTCTGGTGTTGCATTTTCTTGAGGATTTGTCGATCGCCGAGATTGCAATGGTTGTCGGGTGCTCCGAGGGCACGGTTAAATCGCGAATCCACCATGCCAAACGGCAAATGAAAAAGATCCTTGAAGGGAGGGAATCATGTCAATGATGTCACAGCAGATCAATAACCTGCGTCAAGGCCTGCTCGCGGCGCTGCCGCAGCCGGAAAACCTCGCTGCGTATCGTGAGGAGACCGCTGCGTTGTTGGCAAAGCACGCCAGAGCGCTTCGCTGGGATTACATCTCGGCGAGCACGCTTATGTTCATCGCTGTCGGGCTGTTTTGGTGGAGCTGTTTCCCTGGCCGCCTGGGCCCGCAGGGGGTTCATAGCTTTCAATTCGGCGCCGGCCTCTTCTACTTCGTGGGTGCGATGTACCTGCTGCGATACTCGATTTATAAGAGCCAGGTCGCCACTCTGAAGGAGATCAAGCAGGTGCAGTTGCAGATCCTTGAGCTACAGGCCTCGCTCGGGAAGGCCCGTGAACCGCAGTCGTGATTGCCGCCCTCTGTGAGCGACGACCGTTCATCTTCGGACTGTATAATTCGACCCGCAGATGAAGCGCCGCTCGCTGGCGGTCCAATTTGAGAGATGCGTGCGGCGGCTTCTGATCCCACCGGAATCATTTCAGGAGCAATCCACATGAACACAGCAGCTCGCCGCATTCCCGCCTGTCTTTCATTCATCTCTCTTCTGGTTCTTGTATTTGCTGCGCTTGCCCATGCTGCTCCGGTATTGATGATCTCGATCGACGGCCTCAAGCCCGAGTACATTACGCAGGCCGACGCGCACGGCATGAAGCTGCCTTTCCTGCGCACGCTTGTGGCCAACGGAACCTACGCGGACGGCGTGGTGGGAATCTGGCCGACCAACACGTATCCAAGTCACACCACGCTGATTACCGGCGTATGGCCGGCTCAGCACGGTGTCTATAACAACATGGTCTTCGATCCGGAGCAAAGTTTCGCAGGCGCGTGGAACTGGTATGCGTCCGAGATTCGCGTTCCCACCCTCTGGCAGGTTGCGCACCACGCCGGCCTGCGCACGGCGAGCGTTGGCTGGCCCGTGAGCGTCGGCGCCACCGACGTCGACTATCTCATTCCGGAATTCTGGCGCGGCGTGAGCCCGTCTTTCTCTGCCAATCCCGACGACCAGCTCCTGATCGCGGCTTTGGCGCGGCCTGACACGCTCGTCCAGCAACTGAAGCCTGCAGCCGGCCCTTACATGAACGGCAACGACACCTCGATCGCCGGCGACGAGATGAAGACCCGCTATACGCTGGAAATTCTGCGCCGATTCAAGCCGGCGTTCATGACGCTGCATCTGAGCTCTCTCGACGAATCGCAGCATGAACATGGCCCCTTCAGTACCGAGGCCTGCGCCGATCTCGAAGCGCTCGACGGCATGGTGGCGCGCCTCGCGCATCAGCTGTTCGCCAACAATCCCGCGGCCGTGGTGGTGGTTGTCTCCGATCACGGATTCATGAATATCTCCAAATTCGTCAACCTCGCCATTCCGTTTCTCCAGGCGGGGCTGATCCAGGGCTCGGTGAACCCGGCCACCAAATCTCCGGCGGTCAGCTCATGGAAGGCAGAACCGTGGACGGCGGGAGGGATGGCAGCAATCATGCTTCACGATCCCGATGATCGCGCCACGGAACAGCAGGTAAAGACGATGCTCGATGGCCTGGCGGCGGATCCGGAGAACGGAATCGCGGAGATCCTCGATCGCGACGCCATCCGCAAGCGCGGCGGTTTTCCCGATGCCGCATTTCTGGTGGTATTGAAGCCCGGGTACTATATGGGCAGCGCCCTCACTGGCAGTCTTGTCACGCCCATCCCCGGCCATCGCGGCTCGCACGGTTTTTCGCCCGAGTATCCCGAGATGTACTCTTCTTTCTTTGCCATTGGCGGCGGAATCGCGCACCATCGCGACCTCGGCGTTGTGGACATGCGGCAGATTGCGCCCACTGTAGCAAGAATTCTGCGCGTGTCCATGCCGACGGCAAAGGCCGCGCCGCTCCGCGTTGCTCCGTAAGAGTGCAGGCTCACTGCGCGCGAATTCAGGCTCGGACCGAATGGCCCAGGTCTGCCTTGGTCCCTCGTTCCCCTGGCCCCGCTTCTTAGAAGATTCTGTAGCTGATGCCCACGCTGCCGCCGTAGGGCGAGATGACGGGAGTCAAGCGCCACGATTGATACTCGAAGTCGATGGCGCGCAGCGTGAACCGGTTGCTCAGCCTGTAGTCCACTCCGCCGCCGTAGTCGAGCACAAACGTGTCTCCCTGATTGAGGAAGCCGCCGCCGCCCAGGCCTACAAGAAACTTGCCGTACGGGGTTATGCGGTGAAACGTGACAATGGGAACGCGCGGACCGATCAGGTAGGATTCCTCGCTGTTGCCTGGCGGCAAACCATCCAGATAGAACTGGTTGAAGCGCAGCCAATGGCCTTCGGCTTCCACCTGAATCCAACGGCTGAAATGGAGGTCCACGTAAGTGCCGATGCCATATAACCGGTTGGGACTGGTCTGCGCGAAGCCCTCATCGGCGTAGTCGGGTTGAAACATGGAGCCGAGCGCGCCGGCTGAAATGCTGAAGGTGTGCGAAGTTGCCGAGGGCACAACCTGAGCCCGCGCGGAAACAATGGCGAGGGAAGATGCGATGCAAAAAAATGCTAAGATCGATCTCTTCATAAACGCAACGCGTGCACTTCCTGTGATTCCTCGATTCAGCGGGCAATTCTCGCTCGGACTCTCGCTTCGAACCGTCTCTGGCGCGCCCTTTGGAAGCGGCGCACCGTTCACGGTCCCGGCGGGAGTCATTCTAACTTAAGGCTGCGGGTTCGGCGCCGTGGGTTGCTGAGCAGGCGGCGGAGCGCCGCCGGCTGCTGTTTGCTGGTCGGGCGCCGCAGCGGAGCTGCTGCTGGGAGGCGGAGCCGGCTGGGCGTTGTCGGGCGCGGCTGCCGGTTGGTCGTTGGCAGGCTGCGCAGCCGGCGCGGCCACGGGGGGCGCCCCCGCCGGCGGCTCTACGCTGGCCTCTTCGTAGTGCTGCAGCTTGTAGAAGATCGGCGTCACCTCGAAAGGCATCTTGTCGCGGGCATTCATGGGCGCATACCGCTTGGCGCTCAGCATGTGCACGGTGTCGTCCCACGGATCGGTTTTGAGCCAGCTTCCCAGCGGCAGCGCCGGTGTCTGCGCCAGGTCGTCCCAGTTCAGCTTGGGAGCTTCGTGCTCAATGGAGGCCATCCACGGCGTGCCATCCGGCCTGAGCAGCGAGTCGCCCAGCATCGGCGTATTCAGCGCCTTCAGTTCCTTGGCGCGATCCGCCAGCTGCTCATAGTAAAGCCCGGCGTTCGCCAGCCGGTCCTTGTACATGGAGTTCTCGAGATACTCCGTCCCCTTCTTCGACGCAGTGTCGTTGTCCACGTCGGAGTGGTTCATGTCGATCTTCTGGAATGTGGCTGTGTCTGGAAACAGCAGCCGGTCGTTGAAGGCGTAGCGGGTGTCAATGTGGTGGCCCAAGGCGATGTGCGCCAGTTCCATTGCCACTACCGAAGCGATCGCCTCCTCGCTGGGCAGCGAGTCGATCAGCCCTTTGCTCAGCAGAATGGTGTTGCCGACGGTCGTGGCTTCTACAGTATCCGTAAGCAGCACGCGCGTGTGAATCTGATCTGTGAAGGCCAGATTATTCGGCACCACGAGGTTGATCACGATCTGATCCAGGACCTTGTTCTCGTATCCGCCCTGATCGAGCGGCGCCACCAGGCCCGCTTCCACCAGGCGGTCGATCACGTTGTTCTCGGCCTGGGTGATCCACATGCGCGAAGCCTGCAACGGTCCCACATCCTGTGAGTCGTCGCTCTTGTCCACGGCTTCGTCAACCTTCACGCTCACATTCTCGCTTTCCCGCGTGGGCAGCTTGAGCGAGTAGCCCCAGAAATGCGTCTGCGCCTTCAGGCCCACTGACTTGTCGGCCTCGGTCCGCTGCGTCTCTTCGACGTATACGGCTACCGGCAGCCAGATCCCCGGCTGCACGTTCATGCGCCA
>JASHSG010000281.1 GCA_030040935.1 Acidobacteriaceae bacterium
CACGGTTCCGGCGGCCCGGGCCAAGTATCCCCGGCCTCAATTCGTGCTTCCTTCACTCTCCCGAGCTGCCGAACCCCTTCTCCGCGCGCGCAGACACTTCCAGTGTTTTGACCTTCTCGACAAGACCTGTGAGGACCGGTACGGGAACCATCTGCGCGATCTTTTCTCCTGCTTTCAACTCCAGGGCCGCATCGCCCAGGTTGGTCATCAGCACCAGAATCTCGCCGCGATAACCGGCGTCGATCACGCCGCCGGTGGTCGCAACTCCGCGCGCCGCCATCGAGGAGCGGTCGCGCACCAGCAGTCCCAGGGGCGCGCCGGTCCGCGGATCGCGCGCCTCGACCGCGATTCCAGTCCGCACCTTGCCCGTGGCTCGAGGCGCGAGGGTGATCGCCTCCAGCGCAAACAAGTCATAGCCCAGGTCTTCGCCCGGATGCGCCACCACCGGCGCTCGCGCACCCAACTCCAAAAGCTTCACACGCAACATGATTCCGATAGTAGCAGCGGTTTCGGCCCGACCCCTTCAAAGGGCCTAACCGAGTGACCGCTCAGGGATTTGTGAGCCTTTCGAAGCTTTGGGATAACCCTTTCGTCGCATTGATGCATCACAATTGGTGCTCTAGACTCGGTACGAACCAATTGATCCCGAGCGTCTGTTTCAAGTTACCGACACCTTGCAAGGCGTGCTCGCGCCGGTCGGCGAGCCAAAGAGTTGAAGGGCCCCAAAACCAACAAAATAAGAACCCTTTGGCCGACGGCTCCGCCCCGAGCATCTTCATCTTTATTTCAGGATGGACGGGAATGAGAGTTATTATCTTTGCCGAAGAATTCAAGAATGGCGCCTGGGATGTCTGGGAGCATACGTGCAGCCCCAAAGAAGTCCAGCAGATCACCCATTCTGCCCTCACATTAGCCGCAGGTTCCACGCCGAACGGACGCCCGGCTCACAAGGATTTCCTTGAGAGTGCCCGCAGAACTTTCAATGTTGCACGCGGAACCGCCGAGACCCCGAAAGACGGGGATATCCAGGTGTATTGCATCTGCGTCGACCAGACGGTGATCGGAGTCTGTGAAAAGATTCGCCAGTACTCGGAAAGAATCACCGAGGTCCATCAGTTTGCCGAGGTCGCGCTGGGGAAGTCTGCCTGACGCCTGAGAAGCCGCCGCGCCGCGTCCACCCGGCCGCCCCACCACCCAACCGCAGCTCCAGTACGCTCGCGCGTGCCGTCGCATCCCCCAAAGTCGCCTAAAATGGTCAGCCCCGGCCGGTTTTCCTCCGGTCGGGGCTGTCGTTTGTCCCCCTCACGGCTGGTTTCCGCGAGGAGTTCTCGATTCGGCAAAAGGACTCGTAAGCCGAATTCTGTTTATGCGGTCATTCCTCTAGGCGAAGCGTTGCCGCTTGCGCTCATCAGCGACCTACCCGGAGGTTCCGGCGATTCCAGAGCCGCCTTGCCGCATCGGGCCGATGCGCAACCGGCGCCTGGCTCCTGGCCCCGGTTTCCCTCCCTATTTGGTCTTGCTCCGTGTGGGGTTTACCCTGCCGCCGGCATTACTGCCGGCGCGGTGCGCTCTTACCGCACCTTTTCACCCTTCCCAGGACTGGCCGTCCAGGCATACGCCCTTCGGGCCAATCGTCCGTGCCTAAGCGCGAACGTTCTGGAGGTATGTTTTCTGTGGCACTTGCCGTCCACGGGCCTTGAAGCCCGCGTCCCGGACGTTATCCGGCACACTACCCTGTGGAGTTCGGACTTTCCTCTCCCGGAAGGCCTTGTTTGAACAAGGGCTTCCGGCAGCGACCGCCCGGTCCTCCTGCCAGCCTTTAGTGTACCGCGAAAGCGGGCTCTAGATCACCGTTACGATCGTTGCAACCAGACCGGCCTCGATGCATCTGCTATAACGTTTTCCGGACCATTTTCGCCGCGAAGTTGTCACGCAGCTGAACCAAAGGGACTCCTATGAAAACAGCAGCAGCGCTTTCTATCGCGTCCGCTCTTATCGCATTCGTTCTTGCCTCCGGCTCGACCGCAGTCCACGCGCAGCAAGCCACTCCGCCGGCAATCGACATGACGCCGGTTCAGCCCGAATCTGTCGGCTTCTCTTCCGAGCGCCTCGACCGGCTGCACGCGGCCATCCAGGAGGAGATCGATCAAAAGCAGCTCGCCGGGGCGATCACGATCCTCGCGCGGCACGGCAAGATCGTGGACTACCGCACCTATGGCATGCGCGACATGGCAACCGGCGCGCCTATGACCAGGGACACAATCTTCCGCGACTACTCCATGACCAAGCCTGTGACCGGCGTCGCGATGATGATTCTTTACGAAGAAGGCAAGTGGCTGCCTTCCGATCCCATCTCGAAGTACATTCCCGAGTTTGCGCACCTGAAGGTCTTCAACGGATTCGACGCGAACGGCAGAATGCTGCTGGCCGATCCCGATCACGCTCCGACGATGCACGAGCTGATGACGCACACTGCCGGATTCACCTACGGCAATGCAGACACGCCCGTGGACAAGATGATTCACGACATGAACCTGAACGATGCGAAGAGCCTTCAGGATCGGATCGACCTGCTGGCGAATGCGCCGCTGCTCTACCAGCCGGGCATGCGCTGGGTCTACAGCCCTTCGATGGACATCCAGGGCTATATCGTGGAGAAACTCTCCGGCCAGTCGCTTCCGGACTTCATGCACGACCACATCTTTGCGCCGCTGGGCATGAATGACGCCGGGTTTTTTGTGCCTGCGGACAAGCGCTCACGTTTTGCCGCCGGCTATCACGAAGTGAACGGGCAGCTGGTGGCCGAGGCGACGACCAATGGAATTCCGAACGACTACGCAACGCAACCTGCCAACCCCTCGGGCGGAGGGGGCCTGGTTTCGACCGCCGAAGATTACTTCCGCTTTGCGCAGATGCTGCTGGATGGCGGCCAGTTGGGCGGAACGCGCATTCTGGCGCCGGCTACGGTCAAGCTGATGACATCAAACCACTTGCCTGCGGCGCTGCTCACCGGCCAATTCGGCATTGGCCAGCACATCATGCGACCGGGCTTCGGCTATGGATACGATTGCGCTGTTATCTTTGATCCGCCGATTGCCGATCTATCCGACGGCAAGGGGACGTTCTTCTGGGATGGCGCGGCGGGCACCTTCTTCTGGGATGATCCCGCAAACGACATTGTGTTTGTCGGCATGATCCAGCGGCGAACCAGCCCGGACAATCACCACCTGCTTTATCGGACTCACGCGCTGGTGGACCAGGCACTGGTGGATCCGTCGAAGTAGGCGGCTTCAAAAAGAGAAACGAGAACTCCTGGAGCGCGCCGCTCGCTACAATCGCAGATAGGGATGATTCAGTACCTCTATCTCGGCCGCGTGGACTACGGCGAGGCATTGCGGCTACAGGAAGAACTTGTCGCCCTGCGAACAGCTGGACGAATCGGCAACGTGCTCCTCCTGCTTGAGCATCCGCCTGTGCTCACGCTGGGCCGCAACGCGACCCGCGCAAATATTCTGGCTTCGGATGATCTGCTGGCGGCGCGCGGCGTCACGCTCCATGAGGTCAACCGCGGCGGCGACGTCACTTATCACGGTCCCGGCCAGCTTATCGGCTACCCCATCTTCGATCTGCGCAGCCTGCGCAACCCGAGCGGACGCAATCGCCTCGGCCCGGTCGATTTTGTGCGTTTGATGGAAGAGGCGCTCATCCGCCTGTGCGGCGAGTTTGACGTAAGCGCAGGGCGCATCTGCGGCCTTACCGGCGTCTGGTGCGGACTATCGTCCGCCCACCTGCGGCGGGGCAGCATTTTGGACCAGAGCGGTGCGAGAACCTCTGACGATAGCCCGATGTGCGACTCTCCGCAAAACTCGTCGGATGGGCCGTCCGCGGGGCGTGAACGCAAGATCGCGGCCATCGGAATCCACGTCGCACGGGGCGTGACTTCGCACGGGTTCGCTCTCAACGTCACCACAGACCTCGGCGATTTCGCGCTTATCAATCCATGCGGCATCACCGACCGGCCGGTCACGAGCCTCGAAAGGGAAGTGGCCGACGCGAAAACGCTGCCGAGCCTGGAGTCTCTCGCCCATACGGCCGCGCGCCACTTCGGCCTCGTCTTCAATGAGCCGGTCGAGTATGTCGAGAACCCAGGCACTCTGCACGCACTCGTCGATGCCGCTTCGGATTCGGCGGCTCCAGAGATTCCGGCGCAGGAATTTCCGGCCAACGACACGCCACTCCAGATTCCGCCGGAAGTGGAGCGCCTGCGCCATAGGAAAGACCGTCCCGTATCTGCCTGAAACCGCGCACGAGCGGCCTCCGTTCCATCGCACCAGCGATTTATAATCCGGCAGGAGCCGGGTGCGTGGCGCATCGGTCCTGTTTGCGCCCGCCCAAACACGAAGAGAGGGACGCATGCCGACGGAAGTTCCCATGCCCCAGTTGGGCGAGTCGATCTTCGAGGGCACGATCACAAAATGGCTGAAGGCCATCGGCGACACGGTCGCCGTCGACGAACCGCTCTTCGAAATTTCGACCGACAAAGTCGACGCCGAAATTCCATCGCCCGTTGCGGGCGTGCTCGCTGAAATCCGCTTCCCCGAAGGCGCCACCGTCGAGGTCAACACGGTGGTCGCCGTGATTGGCGAAGCGGGTGCGAAGATCGCCGCGCCCAGGCCGGCGGCAAAAGCCCCTGCGCCGCAGGCGGCGGCGAGCGCGCCATCTGCCTCCGGTCCCAGCCTCGTGCCGGCGGCGCGGGCCGCAGCACTCGGAGTGCCCCCACCGCAGGTCGCGCAAAGCGGCCGCATCCGCTCGTCGCCGCTCGCGCGCCGCATCGCGAAGGAGCATGGAATTGAGATCGCGCGAGTGCAAGGCACCGGCTCCGGCGGACGCATTGGCAAGGACGATGTTCTTCGCGCCGCGAGCTCTGGATCGGGCAAGACTATCGTCCAAATGGCTGCCCCACCGCAGGTGCCGCAGGCGTCGCCAGAGCTCGCAACCCTCCCGGCCGATCCCGTCCCGCTCACGCGCATGAGAGCCATCATTGCAGAACGGATGCTCGAGAGCGTGCGCGTAAGCCCTCACGTTTACACCGTCTACAAGGTCGACATGACGCGCATCGCGCGACTGCGCGAGCAGCGCAAGGCCGCCTTCGACCAGCGCAACGGCGTCAAGCTCACATTTATGCCTTTCATCGCCGCGGCCGCCGTCGCCGCGCTGCGCCG
>JASHSG010000282.1 GCA_030040935.1 Acidobacteriaceae bacterium
TTTCGCGCTGGCAGGAGCGGCCATTGGACTCGCCGCTCTGATCGCTGGTTGTGGTGACAACTATCGGCCCGTCGTCACTCCCATCGCAACTAATGGCCCCGCGACTCAGGCCACCGCGTACGCCATCGTGGTTTCAACTACCGGTTCAAGCACGCCTGGGGTTGTCACCATCATCGATTACTCCGGCGACTCGATCATGACTGAAGCGCCCATCGGGCCCGGTCCGAAGGTCTTCACAATCGATGAAGTCGGCTCCTCGGGCTACACCATCAACAGCGACGGCACCCTCTCCAATTTCGCTTTGATCACCAGCCTGCAGGCCAAGAACGTCTCGGAATCCACGCTGCCTCCCGCCGCGCAGCCCGTCAACCTGATGGCGCCCGCCAGCAGCCTTTGGGCCACCGATCTCGATGGCGACGTCGTCGATCTCTTTTCAGGATCGCCTCAGGCCTTCGT
Source organism: Acidobacteriaceae bacterium (assembly GCA_030040935.1). Classification (GTDB taxonomy): domain Bacteria; phylum Acidobacteriota; class Terriglobia; order Terriglobales; family Acidobacteriaceae; genus Telmatobacter. Next base: position 457 of record JASHSG010000282.1, read on the forward strand.
CCGCGCCATTCCGGCAGCCACTTCGGGCAGCCCGGCCACCATGCCCGTCTTTGTCGCCGGCGCTCCGTCCAACAGCGGTGAGCGCGAATATATCGTCAGCCAGAACCTCCCCGACGCGCTGTCGGCGCTCCAGACCGAGGCCGTTACCTGCAACAATCCGGCCAATTTCGCCGCCGCGCCGGCAGGCGTTGCCACGCCGGTTGAGCTCTCCAGCGACACCACCGATCCCGCCATCCCGGTCGGCAAGTGCCCCGTCTACGCGGTGCAGACTTCAGATCTTCAGCGCCTCTATGTCCTCAATCGCGCCGACGATACCATCACCGTCATCAACACCAGGAACAATACCCCGGATTCCTGCACGCCGTTTCAAAATCAAAATGGCCAATGGATCACCTGCCATCCCACCATTCAGCTTCCCGCCGGCTCTGGACCTGTTTATGCCGAATACAACGCGGCAACCCAGCAGCTCGTGGTGGCCAACTACGATGGCGGAACCATCAGTGTCGTCAGTGTGCCGCTCGATGAATACGGTAACGACGCCAACACCTACTCAACCAGCAACTGCGCCACCTATGCGGCTTGCGGTCCCGTCACGGGAGGCTTTGGAACGGTGACGACCATTAAGGTGGGCAACACCGCCGCGCCCAATCCGGCCAGCGTGACCGTTCTTGCCGACGGCAGCAAGGCCTACTCCGCCAATCAGAACGACGACAGCGGCACGGGAAACGGCACCGTCACCGTAGTCAATCTGCTCACCTACACGGTGGAGAAAACCATTACCGTCGTTGGCCATCCCCGCACCGTTGTCAACACCCAGAACTCCGAGTTTGCCAAAATCTACGCGGCTTCTCCCGACAGCCCCTTTGTCACCATCATCGAATCGAGCCCGACCGTAACCGATCTCATCGACACTACCGTGCTCGTGGAAGGAACGCCAATCGACATCCGGACAACCAACCAGAACGGTTCGAGCGGCAACAACGATTACAGCAGCCGTGTGCCTGGCTACGGCCAGCCATGCAACCTGCCAGGCAGCGCCTCGCTTGCCTCGCTTGCAGCTTGCCAGGCCATTCCATAAAGGCGCTCGGCAGCCTGCCTGAAATCTCCGAAGGGTCATTCCTCGCGCCGGGAATGGCCCTTCGGCCATTTGCGGAGATTTGCTTCGATGAAGGTTAGGTCGGGAACACCCGTCGGCAGCGCGCGGCCGCGAATCCCCAAGGCGCGTCTTGACGCGCTGCTCGTCGAGCGCGGCCTCGCTTCGAGCCGCGAGCGCGCCCGTTCGTTAATCCTCGCCGGCCGCGTCTTGGTGCGCGAGCAAAAGATCGACAAGCCCGGAACATCCATCCCTGCCGATGCGCCCATTCGGCTTCTTGGCAGCGACAATCCCTTTGTAAGCCGCGGTGGAATCAAGCTGGCCGCCGCTTTGCGTCACTGGCAAATTGGCGTATCCGGCCGTGCCTGTGTCGATGTCGGCGCTTCAACCGGCGGCTTTACCGACTGCCTCCTCCAAAGTGGCGCCGCGCACGTCACCGCCATCGATACCGGCTTCGGTCAAATCGACATGAAGCTGCGCAACGACCCGCGCGTTCGCCTGCTCGAACGCACCAACGCGCGCCTGCTCGAGCCCGGTTCGCTGGCAACAACCGGCCCCGGCCCGGAAAAAACTCTGCTTGTCGTCGATGTCTCCTTCATCTCCGCGACTCTTGTGCTGCCGGCGGTGATAGCCGCGGCGCCCACTCTGGTTGAGGCCCTGGTCCTGGTTAAGCCGCAGTTCGAGGCGGGCCGCGAGTATGTCGGCAAGGGCGGCATCGTGCGCGACCCCCGGGCGCATGAGCTGGCCATCGACAAAGTTGCTGATCGTCTGCGCGCTCTCAGCTGGACCGTCGTTGAATCCATCCCCTCTCCCATTACCGGGGCGGAAGGCAACCGGGAATTCCTGCTCTACGCGCGCCGCTCGTGAGTTTGCGTCTCTCCGCCAGCCATGCCTATCTCAGAGGCGCGTGCCGCAGCTGCCGCAAAATGGAGATCCCTCCGCGAGTTTCGCTCCGCATGTCCCGCAAAATCCTGAGCTGCTCACCATCGCCGGCGGCTGCGGCGGCACAACGATGCCGGCCGGAATCGCCCCCGCCGGAATCGCCCCCGCCGGAATTCCTGCATATGCTGCGGCTCCCAGCTCGGGAAACTTCGGATTCGGTCCGTATTGGTTTACACCCGGATCGCTGTCCTGGCATAGGAAAACGATCTGAATGATCGAACAGATGACTCCCACCAGCGGAATGATGCCCAGCACGCATAGCAGGAAGAGAATCCAGCCGCTCTTGCCTATGTCGTGAAAGCGGCGCGTCGCAGCCGACAAGCTGGGAATAATGGCCGCCAGCATGTAGACGATGAACGGCACGAACAGGACGCCGCCGTAGTCCTGCGATATCGCTATTCCCACTCCTCCCAGAACTGCCAGCGCCAGGATGGCCAGCACATTGAACAGCGTAAACATCCAGTATTCCTTGCGCCGCGAGCGCCCATCGAACTGGGCGAACTTTCTCCATGCCATCAAATACCACTCCATCGCAGCCTTCCTTTCCTGTCGGTGCCCGGCCAGAATCGCGCCGCTCTGCTGTCCGCAGCGCCTGCCCGCGCGTCGAGTCGGCGAATCACCTCGGCCTTTTGGCGTTGAGCCACTATACAAACAGAAGCCCGATCGTGTCAGCAACTTTTCCGCGCCATCATCCCGCTGTTGCTCGCGTTTTCCGCGCGCCTGGCCTCGTGCGCGTCGCAATTGGGCGTTCGTCGAGCGCGTCCATTACACTGGGACGCATGACAACCGTAGCCATTGTTTCCAAGCCCAATCGCGAGGAGCTTAAGCGGCTTTTGCCCGACCTCGTCGCATGGCTTGGGAAGCATAACTACGAAGTTGTGCTCGACCTCGAAGGCGGCGCCTATGCCCCTGCCGCGCCTGCCGTTCCCCGCGCCGATCTCCCCCTGCGCTCGCCCGCTCTGGTCATCGTTCTTGGCGGCGACGGCACCCTGCTCGCCGCCGCTCGCATCTTTGCTACCGTCGGCACGCCCATCCTCAGCGTCAATCTCGGCTTCCTCGGGTTTCTTACCGAAGTGCGCCTCGCCGATCTCTATGCCACCCTCGAAAACTGGTGCGCCGGCTGCCACAGCCTCGACGAGCGCGCCATGCTCCATGCCGTGCTCTGGCGCGAGGGTTCCGAGCTTTCGAGCTTCGAGGCCCTCAACGAGATTGTTGTCTCCAAGGGCGATATTGCTCGCATGGGCGAGTTTGCCGTCGAACTCGACGGAAGGAGCGTGGCCCGCTTCCGCGCCGACGGCGTCATCGTCTCCACTCCCACCGGCTCAACCGCCTACACATTGGCCGCCAACGGCCCCATCCTTACGCCGGATGTCGACGCCATGGTGGTCACGCCCATTTGTCCCCACCTGCTTACCCTCCGGCCCATTGTCGTCCCCGGCAGCGCCTTGCTCAATGTTCGGGTCGAGGGCATTCCCATCGTTGCGCTGCTCACCATTGACGGCCAGCAGGCCGTCGAGCTCCGCCGTGGCGATGAGGTGCGCTGCTGCCGCTCCAGCCACACCGTCAAGCTCGTCCGCCTCAACGAGGGCGGCTTCTTCGATGCGTTGCGCACCAAGCTCAGTTGGGGTGAATTGTAAGAAGGCCGCGGCCGCGTGCCCTGAATCTCAAATCTACTGACTCAGTCCCGCCAGCAGAACCTGCGCCTTGGCTGCCAGGGTGTGCGCCCCCTCCACGTCGCCTGTAGCCAGTGCCGTCTTCGCCTCTTTCACGAACTCCCTGATCTGGTCGGCGGTCTTCTGGTCGGAGTCGTTGAGCGTCCGGTTGATGCCGTTGAGGCCGCGTTCAATCGTCGCGATCTCCGCCTCCGTTTGCTGTCGATAGCTTGCCGGGTCGCCCGAAGTCAGTGTGCCGATCACGTTGACCTCGGTCGTCGGGTTGCCCGTCACATCGGCAACGCCCACGATCTCTGTCGGGCTGGCCGGGTGCCTGTGGCGTATGAACGGCTTCACCGTCTCGTCGTGGACTCTCATGTTGTAAAGAGGTTTCCCGGGGATCAATCTCATCGACGGCGGCAAATCCACCGACGCAAGTTCAATCGGATGCAAGGGCAGAACCAGCGGCGCCAGCATCGGCGCCGGCGCTGGAGTTGTGTGAAAGGGAATATGGAAGCAGCCGGCCACCACGAACGGCAGCAGCCACGCAGCACACTTCGCAGCTGACCTCATTCCCCCAACCCCTTTTGGTCTTCGACAGCAGCCGGCTGCAGAGTCCGGCGCCCCCTGTCCGCGGCGGCGAGTGGAATTCGCAGCCGGAATTCCGTGCCGCGGCCTTGCCTCGATTGTACTTCCACGCTCCCGTGATGCAGCTGCAGGATGCGGTAAGTCATGGCCAGCCCTATGCCGCTGCCCCCGATCTTCGTCGTAAAGTACAAATCGAAAATCTTGTCCCGGATTTCTTCGGGAATGCCGATGCCCTCGTCGGCAACTCGCAGCATTGCTCCGTGTGCCGGCCCGGCCGCCGTCCCGTTTGCCTTCGACGCATGCGCCTGGCTTTCGTTTTGATTCCCGTCCGCTTCCAGGGTTACCTCCAGCCGCCCGCCGTTCGGCATGGCCTGCGCCCCATTCTGGATCACGTTGAGCGCCGCCTGCTTCAGCAGATCGGCATCCACATTTGCGATGAGCGGTTCGGCCGGGATGCGGCTGACCAGCGTCACCCGGCGCATCGTCAGTTCGTCGGCCGCCAGTGCCAGCACGTCCCCGATCACCGGGCGCAGGTCCTGTTCGCGCAGTTGCACCTCCACCGGCCGCGCAAAGTCCACCAGCGTCTGCACCACCCGGTCCAGCCGCCGTATCTCCGCGTCGATCACGTCAAGGTGCCGCGTCGCCGGCCCCTCCGATGCGCCCAGCTTCGACTTCAATAGCTCCAGATGCACCACGATCGCGTTGATCGGATTCTTTACCTCGTGCCCTACGCCGGAAGTGAGCCGCCCAATCGCCGCCATGCGCCGCGATAGTTCCAGCTCCGACTCAATCTCCGCCGCCGATTCCAGATCGTGCAGCGTTACCAGTGCGCCCAGCCCCTTCTGTGTCTCGTCGTCGTTAATAAAGTCGACTGAAGCCTGGATGCGCCGGCCCGCTTCGGTGCGAATCTCCTCCTTGTCCATGGTTCTGCCCGTTTCGATCGCTTCGCGCACTGTCCGCCCCAGCGCATTCGATTCCCCGAGGAATTCGTGCGCGTGCAGCCCCAGAATATTGTCGCGATCGATCTGCAGGAACCGCCGCGCCGCCTCCGATACCAGCACCGCGCGCCGGTCTTCGGTGAAAAGCATGATTCCGTCTTGCAAATTGCCCAGGATCTGGTCCAGATTCTCCCTCAATGCGGAGTAAATCTCCTCCACATTGCGCATGCGCTGACCGATCTTCTCGATTTTGGTTGAAACCTCGGCCGCGACGTCCTGGCTCCTCGGCGCGCGCCCTTCGTTTGGCCCTCCCCCAGCCGCGGTTAAACGGTCCAGCTGCCGGCTGATCTCCGTCATGGGCCGCAGCGCCAGATTGCTCAGTAGAAAAGCCGCCAGCAGCGCCGCAATCAGCGCGAACCCCATGAGCCAAAATGCTTTTCTCAGCACCGGCTCGTAGGCCGCCCGCAGCAGCGACGTGTGAACGCCCACGTGAACCGAGGCGAACGGCTTTCCGTTGTTCTCGAGGGTTGCCACGATATCCAGCACCTTGGGCTCGCCAAAGACCTGCATCATCATCCGCACGGGTCCCACTTTAAGCAGCTGGTCATAGAGGGTCCGTGCCGGCAGCGGCTTGCCCTGGTTGTCGGGATTCGTGCTCAGCAGCACCATCCCCTGGCTGTCTGCGATGTTCACGTCGTACACGGTCGATGAGTAGCGGATCACCGACACCAGCGCGGCTTGCAGGGTCGGATCGTTTTGCACCGTCTCGGCCACCAGCGCGCGCAGCTCGCCCGGATTGTTTCGATCGACCGTCCGGCCCTTGAGCCCCGCT
>JASHSG010000030.1 GCA_030040935.1 Acidobacteriaceae bacterium
CGAGCGCATCTGAGCCGTTGAAGCGCGCTTTGTCCATCGCGTAGCTGGCGAGAGCCTCATGGCCAAGGCGCTTTTCTACGAGACCGCGGTAGTACCACGCATCGCCCAGTTCCGGACACTCGGCGACTGCAGACTTGAGCAGTTGCAGCGCGTCCTCGAAGGCATCGTCGCCGCTTTGCGGCGTAATGCGCTCAAGCGCCTGAACGATGAGGTCCTGACCTGCACCGCAGCGAGCATCCTGGGCGCGCGTTTGGGGGCACGCAATCAGCGCTGCGCCCAGCAAAGGCAGAATGAGGAATTTGGATCGGCTGAACGAAATCATTTTTCGGCTACGTGTTTCGCTGGTCCCACCGGCTTTTTAGTCGCTCGGGCCTTCATTGCGTCGAGGACGCGAGCACTGACACCATTACTGGTGAGATTCTGTTGGCCGTCAGGACTGAGATCGAAGTCGATGGCATTTGCTCCGTTGATAGCCTGGATGATGGTTTGCTCATCCATGCCGGCTTTGACCATGGTAATGATTTGCGTATTCGAAAGCCCTTTATGCACGACGGGAGCCGGCTTCTTCGCCGCTTGCGTCTTCATCTCGGCCAGTTCGCGAGGACTCACGCCTCCGGCTGTGAGAGCTTTCAGGCCAGTGGGAGTTAGATCGAAATTGACCGCATTAGCTCCGCGAATGGCTTGAAGGACGGCGGACTCGTCAATGCCGGACTTGACCATTGTGATGACCTGAGCATTGGTGAGGCCCTTTTTCTCGGCACCTCCCTCGGGATTGGAGAGAGCCTCGGCCTTGGCTCGGGCTGCCTCCTCCTGTTCCTGGTCCAGTTCCTTGTAATGAGCGATTGCGGTTTCGATTCGCTTTTGCGGCTCGAGGAAATATTTTTCGTCGGGCTTGGCGTCGATTGCTTTGCCATAGTTGATGGCGGCCTGGTCGAGGTACTTCATGGTCGCCTTCTGGTCCTCCGCCTGATAAGCGAGCGCTTCATAAGCCACGCCAATGTCGTAGAGCCTATAGGCGTCCTCATCCGGTTTGGGGAATGGTGGCGCAGTCTCGTAGGTCTCAAGGGCGCGTTCCCAGAGCCCCGTCAAAGCGTCCTTGTCGCCTTCTTCAAGCGGACCGTCCTTGCGCGCCAGGAATACGTCAACAGTTTCATCCGTGTCGACGAGGTGCTCTGCGATCTGCTGAACGGCATCGATGATCAGCCGCGAGCGCAATTCCGATGGCGTGGGAGGGCCGTCCTCACTCTTCGCTCCACCTTTTACGTGCGAGAAGGTCCCGCTCACCTGACCAAACACGCCATGAGCGGTGGAGTTTCCTGCGCTGTCAAACTCTCGATCGTAAGTCGAATCGATGTTGTCAGAGATCAGCACATGACCGGTTGCATCCTTAGCTTGAAAGGAAACGTCAAGTTTTCCTGTGATCCGCTGGGTGGCCCCGATCTTGGAGGCGGTCTTGGAGAGCGTAGAGAGCGGGGAAGAGGATGAGCCAATACCTTGTCCGGACCCGAATTTGTTGGTGTACACGGGGTCTGGGTGCGAATATTCGGTGATCTGGCAAATGATCTGCGTTGAGGGGTTGTCGTCGTCGCGGAGATTCGGATCGTCTTTCAGCAGTTCGGTTTCGAGGAGCGCCTGAAAGTCGTAAGGCAGGGTCCCGTCTTCGTCCGACGATGTCACGGTGACTTTAATCGTGTCTCCCGGCATATGGACCAGAGCAGGAAGCTTGCGCTGAAGAGTGACTTTGTCCTTTGCCGCTCCAAAACCTTGCGCGGCGAGCGCCGGTGACAGCAGCCCGACGGCCATTGAAAATAGCAGGACGATCCTTGCCGAACGGCTCATCTTGACCCCCGTCGATTAACCGTTTCTTCGACGCTACCTGCCCCAAACCGGTAGCGGCTTGCACCCAGCATACCCGCAGACACGGGCTGCCGTCTTCCCTTCATCCCGGAGTCACTCTTCAGCGGACTTACGACATCGAAACATAGCGCATGAAGCCTACTTGGATGCAGTTTGGGGAGCACTGTGAACAGTCATGAGCCCAATGCCCCAATTCGTGGGGACCTCGCCTGAGAACCCTCGGGTTCCCCCACTGGTTTGGTTCAAAAGTTTTTCCAAAGGCGACGACACTCCGCGGGAAGCGCGCGCGGCGACGCCCTCAAAGTTCAGCACGTACGGGTCGGCGAGCGGCTGCTCGGTGCTGAGCATGATGAGCGTGTCAACCCCATACGGCGGGCCGATGCGCAGAATGGGCGCGCCGGGCAGGACGAATTGGCGGCCATTATCTGCGTCATTGGGAAACTGGTTTTCGGAATAGTCGCGAGGGTAAAGCAGGGTGCCTTGACCATGGCAATCGATATCGAGCACATAGACCCAGCGATGGTCAACGATGCGATCGTCTGAGGCGAGCGCCATTTTAAGCACATCGCCCTGATGCGTCGTCTGATTCGCCGGAAGCGGGGTATTACTGTTGGAGGGCAAAAGCGCCAGAGAGTAGTATTCGTCGATGGACGCATCGGCGGGGCTGTTAGCGAGCTCAAGCCAGCTATGCACCTTGGCGAGGAGCGACGCGTAATGAGCGAGCCTGGCGCTGGCGATATCGATGGAGAGAGTGCCACCTAGCGGAACCCAATCCGTACGGACAGGATACTGCGAGGTAGCAGAACAGCCCGGGCTATGCGCAGGCGCGCTGGGCGAAGGCGGTCCGGCTGCAAGCTCACTCTTGTGATACCAAGCGTAGGCGGGTCCATTGGCGGTAAGGACACCGGTGAGTGCGTATTGCGCGACGGAAAGATTGCTCGCGAATTGAACGGCGCTGTCGCCGGTGGCGGGCTTGAGGGCAGCGGCTAGTTCCTGCGACGGCGGAAGATTGACCCAGAGCTTGGCGCCGGCAGGAAGATTTTTCGCGATGGCATTAGCAGTCAGCGGCGAGCCCAAGCCGACTGTCGCGGCGGAACCAGCCTGTTGCAGCTCCCAATTCGTACCATCCCAGATGAGCATATGGGTCCAAATCTGTTCAGCAGGGTCTGAGACCAGGGTGGCCCCCGAAGCCTGAATTTGAGCGGCCGCGGCGTCGATCTGGTCTTCGGAGAGATTGGAAGGCCAAAGCCAGATGAGCAGCGGCGGACTATCAGCGGGAATCCATTTGCTCAGTTCGAACAGATCGCCGGGAAGCACTTTGGCGCCCACCGGGCTGACGATCTGAGCCGAGGAGCGAGCCAGGCCGTCGATGCTCGTGATGCGAATCAGGACCGTTTGTCCCGTGTTGGTGGGCGTTGTTGAGGTGAACTCGCTGCCGACCCCAACTCCCGCAGCTCGGCCGATATCGAGTGAAATGGAGCCGTCATCGTTGGCGCCAAGTGCGGCGGCACGCACTTTGTCAGACTTGGCAGCAGAGCCACCGAAGAGCGGCTGCTCGCGGCGCTCGGCAGTTGCATCGAGGTCGGGCTCCTGATCAGGGACATCGCTACCTTCGAGGACAGCCTTTACGCGCTCATAAACGACGGAGGCGGGCGTGTCAGCGGGCAGAGCCTGAAGAGCCTGCAGTAATGCGGCAGTGAAGGCGCCGTGAGGCTCCGTACCGGCCGGCGTTTCCTTGGCGGTCTGATCCTGCTGCGCCGCGGAAAAGACGAGCGCTGCGTTGTCAGTCCTTTCGGTGGGCGCGGGCCGCGCCTGGCCGTCGGGCAGTGTGTCCGGAGCTTCGTTGATATCGCGGGGATCAAAGGCGAGTGCGCGCTCTCGATAAATCGGGCCAATCCCCCGGCTGATTCCTCCGGAGTGGCAACTGTCGAAGATGACGGTAAGATGGACACCTTTATCGAGAGCAGCGTTGAAGATGCGCGTCATCTCGCGGTCGCGGACGTCGTAGCCGCCCTTGTAGGCGTCAGAAGGAACCAGCGTGCTGTCAGCGTGGACATATTGATTGCCGACCAGCACCGTGAGCTTGCTACCCTTGCTGTTAACCCGCAGCGAGCCGTGGCTGGCATCGTAAAAGACGACGGTGTCGCCCTTTTGGGGGAGATCCACGAGATACTTCTGCATGGCGGCAAGAATGCCGTCGTGCGTGGTCTGATCGGCGGGAACGAGAACCACTCCCGGACTGGGATGAGGCGGCGTCGGGTTGGTGAGAAGAACAACGTTCGCTGCCGGAAATCCGAACTTGGGACTGGTAAGCAGATCGGCCATGGCCTGCGCGTCATTAACTGAGCCGTCGAGATTCTCGAAGGTACCCAACTCGCAGCGACCGTAAATACAACCGGGAGGATGTTCCGCGGTGGTTCCCGCGGGCTGATACGTGTTGATGCCAATCAACAGCGCCCGCTCGGTTTGAGCAGAAGTCAAGGACCCGGCGAGCAAGCAGGCCAAGGCAGAAAATCTGACGGCATACGCTTTCATAAGGATTCCCATTGTGATAAGCGAGCGGGAGTGTTCTCCCAATTGCCACGGTTTCACCCGCGGACTCAAGACTATGCGCGGCCTCTCATCGGCCAGAACCACCTACCCCGCGAATGGCAGCCGTTCTCGCGGAGTAAAGGACTCCAATCTTCAGTTGACGACACAGCGTTGCAGGAAAAGGTGTGCGTCGAAGCCCGACCACTTGCGTTATATCGACGATTATCGAGGCACGAGGGTTTCAATCGAATCTGAGCGACCGCGGAGGAGGCGGCGAATCTAACCAGTTTCGTTTTGCGAGCGTCTCTGCCGACCAGAACGGTAGAAGTATAGCTCTATGGGGCCTGAAGGCCATCAAAAATGTTGCTACGATGCGATGAACGCGATTACAGAAAGACGATCGTGAAGAAAAAGCCAGCCATCGCGCTTTTCTTAGAAGCTCACACCAAGCAGCCCACACTTAAACGAGGCTCCCAAGTGCGGAGCCGATGGACACGGAGGCCTGCATTGAAGCATGTTCATTTGCTGACGGCGGCCTGAGAGGGGCGAGTTCATGTCAATCACCCGAAAGTACCGGGAATCTAGCCCTTCTGCTCGATACTTTCTGTGGACAGGAACAGTTGATTTGCCTGAGAATGCAAGCACGCGGGGTGTGCCTCCTTATCAGGCAAGTGACTCCAGCCCTCCTCGAGGGAAAAAACATGACGCGAAATCTGGGGCTCTATGCTCTATCGATCGCCATAGTCATGTCTGTGGCTCCTGACGTCTGCAAGTCCCAGTCCGTGCAAACGCACCACGTGCGCGAGGCTACGCAAAATGGGAGTGCGCCGCTGATGGGCCAGCTATCCGCTGACCAAGAAATGCACTTGGTGATTACGTTACCGCTCCGAAATCAGGATCAACTTGATCAGCTCCTTGTGGATTTATACGATCCGAGCAGTCCCAATTTCCGGCAGTTTCTTACGGTGGAGCAGTTCACCGAGGAGTTCGGCCCGACCCAGTATGAATATGACGCCGCGATCGAGTTTGCGCAAGAAAACGGATTAACTGTCGTCGGGACCTCCCCAAATCGTCTCAACCTGCAGGTTTCGGGAAAGGCGGCGAACGTTGAGCAAGCTTTTCATTTAAACCTCGGCGTCTATCAGCATCCCACAGAGAACCGGACGTTTTACGCCCCCGACCGCGAGCCGACAACAAATCTGACATTTCCGTTGTGGCACATCTCGGGGCTCGACAACTATTCGATACCGCACCCTGCGGGGCTCGAAAGAAAGCCGGCCAATTCCGGCTCGAACTCAAACGCTACCACCGGCTCCGGCCCCTCAGCCTCGTTTCTGGGCAGCGATATGCGAGCCGCCTATTATGGCGGCACGGCACTCACCGGGACTGGTCAGTCGCTTGGCCTGCTCGAGTTTGAGGGCACTGATCTTGCGGACTTGAATACGTATTTCACCAACACCGGCCAGACCAATAGCGTTCCGATCACAGTGCTCTCTACCGACGGAAGCAGCACCAGCTGCGTTGACACCAAGGCCGGTGGCGACTGCGACGACACAGAGCAGACTCTGGACATGACGCAGGCGCTCGGTATGGCGCCAGGATTGTCGAGCCTGGTGATGTACGTAGGCGCGAGCGATGCCGCAATCTTCAATGCGATGGCCACTGCCAGCCCGCTCAATGCGCAGCTGAGTTCATCGTGGACGTGGTCACCGGCTGATCCGAGCACCGACAATCCATACTTCGAGGAGTTTGCGTCGCAGGGTCAGAACCTGTTTCAGGCGGCCGGCGACGACGGGAAATGGACGGCGACGGGCAAGGCTTCGGAGATCTTCCCATCGGACGATGTGTATGTGACCTCGGTGGGCGGCACCGACTTGACGACGAGTTCCGCAGCCGGACCGTGGGCCTCTGAAACAGCATGGGCAGACAGCGGCGGCGGCATTTCGCCGAATAAGTTTGCCATCCCATCCTGGCAGACAGCCGCGGCAGCCGGCTGCGCCAGTTGTTCACAGACTTATCGTAATGGCCCCGACGTTTCGGCCAATGCCAACTTTACTTTTTACGTGTGCGCCGATCAAACCACCTGCACGGCGAACGAATACGGCGGCACAAGCTTTGCCACGCCCATGTGGGCGGGCTACCTGGCGCTCATCAATCAGCAGTCAGCGGCAAACGGCAACGGGCTGCTCGGCTTCATTAATCCAACCCTCTATTCAATTGGGGGCGGCGCGAGCTACACCACGGATTTTCACGATATCACGAGCGGAAG
>JASHSG010000283.1 GCA_030040935.1 Acidobacteriaceae bacterium
GAGGCGAGCGCGACCTGGCCGAGGCGGCGGCAATGATTGCCACTCTCGATCTGGTGATCACGACCGACACCTGCATCGCACACCTGGCCGGAGCGATGGGGAAGCCGGTTTGGATCATGCTGCCGCGCCTGGCAGACTGGCGCTGGATGGAGAAGACGGAACAAACGCCGTGGTACCCAACAGCGCGGCTCTACCGCCAGAGCGTCGCGGGGGATTGGGCCGAAGTGCTGCGCAGGGTGATTGGCGATCTGAGAGCCGGCGGCCGCTGAACCATCGCCGGCAAACAGGAGGCGGCAGACAGAAAACGGCAAAGGGCAGGGTCGCGCTCAGGAGGCGGGAGACGGTAAGAAAACCGACGATGGACGGCGGGGGGCGACCGGTGACAGAGTTTGAAGAGGCGAACGTTGCGGGATGGGCGATGGATGCGCTGTTTCTTCGTCATCGCTGGAGGGCTGGCTCTAGGCGCTGTGGCGTTGCAGGCGCAGAATGCCCGGCAACGAAAGCCCTTCGAAATCCTGACGCACCGCATGGATGTGGATGTGGATGGAGCTCCGAACGCCTACGGGCCGCCAGGCAAAGAGACGCTCGACACGCTGCTTGATGCGCACTACCTCAGCCGTGCCGATGAGCCAATCGTCGGCTACCTGATTGACGATCGTGGGCGGCCGGTGGTTCAGGGCCCCAACGATCCCTTCCCCGGGTACTACGTTTCTCAGACCGCTTTCAGCGATGCTGCGAACGGGAACGAACGGGATCCGCGCAGGTATGTCGACGCCCGCAGGATCAATTACGTGGTTCGTGGGAACGCGGCCCGGCGGCGCGGCGCAAAGGTGGGCGACTTCGTTGCAGTTTATTCGAAGCGCACGCACAAAAGCGTGTTCGCCATTGTTGGCGATACGGGCAATCCAACAGGCGACGAGGGCTCGCTGCATTTGTTGCGGGACCTGGGATATCCATTCCAAGACGGGGTGAGCGACTCGGTCGAGAAACCCGAGATCGTGGTCCGCTTTTATCCGGACTCGAACCCAAAGCATCAGTTCTTCTTTACGCAGGCGGAACTGGATGAGGCGGCGACGAAACTGGGGCTGAGCCGGGAGTTCGCGGAGGATGGTGGTGATCGGTAACCGTTAAACGTGGATCGCGGAGCGTTCAAGAGCTTAGGATAGGCCGACGCAGGCATTGCGGCTGCAGACTTTCCTGGAGGGTCCGATGCGAAGAAAAAAGACGAAAACGATTGTATTGGCTGCCATTGTGCTGGCGGCGCAATGGATGATGCGGCCGGCGCGCGCGCAGAATGGCCAGGCGAATTACGCGGCCATGGCTCCCCTGGATGAGTATTTGATGGCCGACGAGAGCGCTGAAATTGCGCTGGCGCGAAGCGCGGCTCCGGCATCGGTTTCAGATGGAGCCGAGGTGATGGTGCTGGGAAGAAAGGGATACACGACGGCGGCGAAGGGCGATAACGGGTTTCTTTGCATCGTGGAGCGTGCGTGGGCCACACCGACCGACGATCCGGGATTCTGGAATCCCAAAGTGCGTGCGCCGATTTGCTTTAATGCGGCGGCGGCAAGGACGTTCGTGCAGATCTACCTGATGAAGACGCGGCTGGTGCTGGAGGGAAGATCGAGGGCGGAGATTCTGGACGAAACCTCAAGGGCATTGGACACGAAGGAACTGCCGCCGCTGGAGGCGGGGTCGATGTGCTACATGATGTCGAAGCAGCAGTACCTTAACGACGAGGGGAAAAGCTGGCATCCACACCTGATGTTTTTCGTTGCGGGCGACGCGGCGAAGAGCTGGGGCGCGGACATGCCGGGCTCGCCGATCATTTCGGCGAATGATCCCGAAGAGCGGGTGACGGTGATGATGGTGCTGGTGGGCAAGTGGTCGGATGGGTCGCCAGCGCCGGCGATGGCGCACTAGACCGGTTCCGGCCTTTCCCGAATGCGAGACGGGAAGCAAGACCCGCGCAGGCATGGGGCCCCCGGGCGCTCATCTTTGTTTCGACTTTGCGGGCGGAGCGAGGGCGACCGCGGCTTCAGTAGTGAGCAGCAGGAAGGTAAACGTCTCCTGGAGGTAAAGGCGGACGGTTTCGCCGGTGTGGCTCAAATAGCCGATAGAGACGTCCTGACCGATGTGGAGGGCGAAATCGCCGCCGCGGGTGGTGACAACGAACGCGCCTTCGATGGCGGGCGCCCAGACGATGTTGTCGTCGACGAGCCGCTTGACGTGCTCGAGCACTGGATATCCCTGATCGCTGGTTTCAGACAGGGCAGTGTATGCCGCGGCGCCGAGCAGAACCGCATAGGGACCGTTGACGCCGACAAGCCGCAACTGGCTGAGCGCCCGGGCAATGGCATCGGGATATTTCCGCACGTCGGCAGGCAGCGTCATCAAGGGATTGCTGGTTCCCTGGCGAATGCCGACGATTCCGGCATCGGAATAACCCTCGAGGATGGCTCCGTCCTCGGCAAAGGCGATGGTGCGCGCAGCGTCTTTGGCCGGCTGCCAGTCCGCGTCGTTGGCGCCGCGCTCGACGTCATCGATAGCCTGGCGATCGAGATCGAACGGAACGCGCAGCTCAACGAGCGCCTTGATTTCACGCTGCCGAACGATGGCGGCCCGGGCCGGGGAGGGGATTTTTCTGAGGTGACCGGTGCCAACCGCGGAGAAGCTCACGCCCGCCGGCCCCACGACGTCGACGACGCGGCGAGCGGCCAGGTGACGTTTCAACGTGCGCGCCGCTTCCTCTTCGATCTGCGCCCATGCAGCATCGGAAACAGGGGCAAGCTCTCGATGAAGATTATTCATGTTGGATCTCTCCATTTTTCGTGTTGTGTGCCTTCTTTAAGGGAACCGATTCCGAGCGAACCATCTTTCCCGGGAGTGGAGGATGGAGCGGGCCTGACGGCTGCGGGCGCGGCAAGAAGCGCGGGATCGGGGGCCGCATCTTCAGCTGCGTTATCGAGAAACGTGGCGGAGGGAACGAAGAACAGAGTTCCCGTGACAGCGCGACTGAAGTCAAGTATACGGTCGTAGTTGCCGGGCGGGCGGCCGATAAACATGTTCTCGAGCATCCGCTCGATTCTCTGAGGCGCGCGGCTGTAGCCAATGAAGTATGTGCCGAATTCGCCGGATGCGGCGCGACCGAAGGGCATGTTGTCGCGGAGGATTTTGACTTCTTTGCCGTCTTCCTCGATGGTGTTCAGCGCGTTGTGCGCGTAGGCGGGTTTGACGGCGTCGTCCAGCTCGACATCGGCGAGCTTGGTGCGGCCGATGATTCGCTCCTGCGTCTCGGTGGATAGAGCATTCCAGCCGTCGAGATCGTGGAGATACTTCTGCACAATCACGTAGCTGCCGCAGGCGAAGGACGGATCCTCGCCGCCGATGAGCGCGGCATCGGCGGCGGCCTGGTCGCGGGGATTCTCGGTGCCGTCGACGAAGCCGAGAAGATCGCGGTCGTCGAAGTAACGGAATCCGTGCACCTCGTCGACCGGCGTAACCACAGGGCCGATGCGGGCCATGATGAGCGTGGCAAGCTCGAAGCATAAATCGATGCGCCGGGCGCGAATGTGGAAGAGCAGGTCGCCGGGAGTGGCGACCGCATGGCGCGCGCCGGCACGAATCTCGCGAAAGGGGTGGAGGTTTGCCGGGATGGGATCGCCGAAGAGGCGACGCCATGCGTCGAAGCCAATTCCTACGACGCAGGAAAGATCCGCTTCAATGTCGCGAAAGCCGACGGCGCGCACCAATCCGGAGAAGTCGCTCAAAAACGACCGGATGACAGGGCGAGCACTAGGATCCGGATTGATGGTGACAACCAGAAAGATGGCGGCGCGGGTGAGCGGCGCGACGACCGGCTGCGCGACGGCGGCGGATGGGCCAGCGACCTGGGGCGCGGGAGTGGAATCGGATTGCATCAGCGACCTTCTCCCCAAGGGCGGACAGAATCTCACTTGTTGAGATGATTAGGTTGTTGCAAGTGCGAACGATCAGACCGCAAGCTTACCATCGCTTGCCCGTAGGCATACAAGCGGTTTTGCGCGCGGCCGAGGCCGATGCGAAAGCTGCGTTGGGTATGAGGGCCCCGCGCCAACCGGGAGCGCGCATCGAATCAATTTGAGCGGACGCTGTGAGCGAATACCGGCCGCGGTTGGCGATTCACAGTTGATGCGG
>JASHSG010000284.1 GCA_030040935.1 Acidobacteriaceae bacterium
GAACACCTGCGCGCCCAATGTTTCGGTGGTGAACATCGATAACGGATTCGGCGCGGCGTGCATCGCGTCGCTGATCAATCATTTATAGCCGCACGCTTCGATTCGCGGGCGGGCCGCAGCAATGGCACGAGTCTGGCGGCCGGTACGCGCATGAATACCCTAGGGCCGATCGTAGAAGCGGAAGAATAGCGACGGCCGGGCGACAGACTCTGTCCTGGCCACAAGCGAATCAGCCTGAGAATCGCTGAGCGGGGTGAAGTCGCGAGCAAGGTTTACGTTCTCCTCGAGCTGCGCGATGGAGTCGCAACCGATGATGACGGTGCTGACGGGGCGCGAAAGCGTGTAGTACATGGCTTCGCGCATCGTGAGCGTGCCGGAGGTGGGTGCGGGGACCATGCCTTCCCACATGTGCGCCTGCACGGAAAGAGGCTGCGGCGTCCAGGTCGAAAGCAGGCGGCCGCGGGCCGGGACTTTCATGCCGATGATGCCCATCTGCCGCTCGACAGCGAGAGGCAACAGCGCCGAGTTGAAGCTGAAGAAATGCGGGTCGGCAGCGTTCATCGCCATCAGGATGGTGTCAAACGGGTAGCGGTTGATGCCTTCAATGAGCGCTTCGGGGCGGTAATGGCCGGTGAGGCCAAGGAAGCGGACGACCTTCTGCTCCTTCATTTCAAGCAGCGCTTCCATGGCGCCGCCTTTCGCGAACACTTCGTTCACGTCGGTCATGGTGCCGATGTCGTGCAACTGCCAGAGGTCAACGTGGTCGGTCCGCAGGAGCTCGAGGGATTTTTCGATCATGCGCAAGGAGCCGTCGCGCGTGCGTTCCTTGGTTTTGGTGGCGAGAAAGGCCAGGTTGCGGCGGTGAGCCATGACCTTGCCGACGTACTGCTCGCTCCAGCGGTCAGGACCTCCGTAGATGGAGGAAGTGTCGATGTAATTGACGCCGAGATCGAGGGCGCGATCAACGATGGGCACGGCGACATCGAAGTTGTTTGGCTGCTCGAGGGCGGCCTGGCCGCCAAGGGAGAAGATTCCGACCTTGTATCCGGTTTTGCCCAGGTTACGCGTGGGCATCGCCGCGGGCGTGACGGGATTGGAAGGAAGAGCGGGGAGGGATTTCGGCATGTCCGCCATTGCGGTGTGGGCAAGCAAGGCGGCGGTCACCGCGGAACCGGCCTTAAGGAACTCGCGGCGGCCTTGCCTGCGCGCGGAAATCCGATCTTTCATTTTCCCCTCCCGAATCTTCCTGCGCACTCATCATAGTCCCGGGAGCCGGTCTGCGAAAACGGCCCGGAGCGAGGGAAAACCGGCCTAAGCACGAGATTTCCTTAGATGCCTCGATATTTTTCTGGCGCGCAGACCTTCAAGGCTTTAAGCTTTCATCACCGCTGCCCCCCAGAAAGAGGAACGAATGTCGACTCCATATCCACCGCCGGGGGGAAACCCCTATCCGCAAACACCCTATCCGCAGAATCCGTATCCGCAGAACCCATATCCGCAATACGCGCCGCCCGCCTACCGCTTATACAACTGGGGCTCGGTCGCTCTTGCGACTTTCCTCGGAGGCCCGCTTGCGGGAACGATTCTGATGGCGGGAAACTTTCGCAAGCTGGGCCAGGGAAACAACAGCATTCCCACGCTGATCCTTGGCGCAGCCGCGTCGGTCGGCCTGCTCTACGTGTCATTGAATACCACGATGAACGCGTGGGTGGCTACGCTCGTTCTGCTTGTGTGCACGTCAGCGGCCGCGTACCAGCTGCAGGGCGATGCCGTGAAGACGCACCTGGCGTGGGGCGGGCGGCTTCATTCCGTGTGGCGCGCAGTCGGAATCGGCGTCGTTACGGATTTGGTTCTTGGCTTCGGACTGGTCGGCTATCTGCTCTACACCGGACAATGGAAGTCATTTGCGGCAAAGTACGGAGTGACGCAGAGTTTGCCGCAGAACGGGCCGACGCAGAATACGGTGACGATCGGCACCAAGGACCAGGTGATCTATTCCGGCACCGCGACGCAGGCCGACGCGACGGCGCTGGGCAACGCGCTGAAGAGCGCAGGATACCTTCAGGATCGCGGCGTGAGCGTGCTGCTCAGCAAGGGAACCGGCGGCACGACGATCGGGTTCGTGGTTCAGGATGGCTACTGGAACAACGCCGGAATCCTCACGCAGTTTTGCGAACTGGTGCGCGGGGTGGCTTCGTCTGTGGGCGGCCTGCCTATCCAGGTGCAACTACTGAACAGCACGCAGACGGTCGAAAAGTCGGGCTCGGCAGGCGAAGTGGATTTCGGTGGCGGGGATGGAGTCATTTATGAAGGAACCGCGACCCAGGCCGACGCTCAAGCACTCGGGCAGCAGCTTAAGACGCTCGGATACTTCACGGGCAAAGGAGCGAACGTGTTTGTGTCGAAGGACAACGGGACGACGCTTGCATTCGTCGTCGCCGACGGCGTGTGGAATAACGCCGGAATGGTGAGCGACTTTGAAACTGTCGTGCGCGACGTGGCATCGACAGTGGGCGGCCTGCCCATCGACATGCACCTGGTGAACTCTTCGCTTGTGGTGGAAAAGGACGAGACGATCCAGTAAGAGCCGCGCCTGGAGGATCGCGTTCCCAGGTCTCATTTTGAGACCTGGGCTCCCTTGAGCGCGATCCGTGTTACGCCTGAGGCTGCGTTGATTGCGGCTGGCGGTTGCGGTGCTCGCGGCGCTGGGCGAGCATCTGCTTGAACTGCTGCTTCTGCTGATCATTCAGGACTGCCTCAATCTTCGAGTTCGTATCCTGCGTAATCGCATGCGCCTTGGTGTGACGATCCTGGACGCTGAGCGAAGTTTCAGCGCGCAGGGTCTCGAACTGCTGTTTGCGAGCTGTGAGGATGGGCGTAATCTGCGCCACCTGGTCGCTCGTGAGGCCCAACCGCTTGCCGAGATGCGCGGCGAACTGCTGGGGCGTGAAGTGGCGATGCCGGTATCCCGGATGGCCTTGCGCGGCATGGGGCGCATTGGCGGCTGGGGCCTGGTTCGCGCTGGGCGCCTGAGCGAACACCACGCTCGCTGAAAGCAGTGCGCCTAAAAGAATGGTTGCCTTGGTCGTGTTCATTGGTCTCTCTCCCTCGTGGCCTTCAAGTTTCTTACCGGCCGTTGCGTGTGTAGACACGGCGGTGCGGGGGAAAGTTTCGAGGGCAAAAGAGAGGGTCAATCATTGGGATGAGGCGGGAAAAGCAAGGGTAAAAGTGTGCGTCCGCGTGGGGCGTTCGTGCGTCTAAAGCGCTATCGCGCGGGCACTGGGAACGTAGTTATAGACAGGTTTGCGTCAATTTCTGAAGAGGTCTGCTTTGCCGGTCTGGCAATGTCCACCGTGTTCAGCAGTATCTGTTTGTCGTTAAAGAAGGCGATGCCGAGAATCAGGAAGTTCGGGTCTCCCCCGGCCTCCCAGATGTCTCCTTCGATCGATTCGTTTGGACTTGTGTGGTATTGGCTCTGGAAGGTGTGACCGCCAGCAAAGTGGAGTTCCGCTTGCCCGTCCTCCGCGTCTCGGCTCCCGCGGCAGATGTTAAGAACGCCCCTGTAGAGCACCTTACGATCGAGACGAATCGTCACGCCAAGCCTGTGATCGCCGTTGCATCGCTTAGACCACGTCCACACAACATCAGGGGCTTTCGTGCGCGGAATCGGCTGCTGAACGGCAACCGACACAGTAGCCGGCATCACGAAGAACAACAGTATGCTCGCAAATATTCTTCCCAACTTCGTTCCTCAACGGTGCTCTACGACTGCTAACGATAACAAGCAACACAATCATCGGACCAAACTGCGGCGATGTAAACACGGTCGAAAGCTGGCATTGTCATTTGTGGGTCGCAAAAAGGCTTGTGAGGTGCGCGCTGATCGGGGAGGATTGCGTCTTAAACTGCAACCGCGGACCGACGGCGCCGGGTGGCGCGACGGAAATGCCAGACGCCCGCGCCATTGATTCCCAGGATGAGGACGACAACTTTGAGCGTGAACGAAGCCGGATTCTTGACGTCGATGATGGGGAAGATGGCGAGGACGATGTAGAGCAGCGTCATGCCCATGGCCGACAGAGCGGCAAGACGCACGCCGAGCGAGGGCTTTTCTCCGGGAGCGAAGAGCGGAATGGCAAACATGACCATATTGGTCAGCGCCCAGAAGATGATGGCGCCATTCAAGAGAATCTGGAAGCCCTCCGCTGCGCCGACGCCGGAGTTGGCGAGGATGTTGAGAGCAAACGTGGCAATGCCGACGGCGACGATGGAACCGACGGGCGTCTTGTAGCGGGGATGGAGGCGGCTGAGCCACGCGGGCAGCAGGTGATCCCAGCCGGCAACCATGGGAAGCCGAACCACGGCGTTGTTATAGATGCTGGCGCTCGAGCAGAATGAGCCGATCAGAAGGACGGCAGCGATTGCGGGAACGGCCAGCGCCAGCGAAGTGCCCGCCGAGCCGCGGCTGAGCGCCTGCATGGCCGGCGAAATCAGATCCAAGCCGGCTGGGCGCGTGAACGCGAGCACGCAGCAGGTGCCGAGGATGTAGATGACTGCAATCAGCGGGCCGGCGATCCAGATGGCGCGGCGCAGCGTGCGCGACACGCGCGGATTGCGGACCTCACCCGAGAATATGGAGCAGCCTTCGAGGCCGCAGAAGGCGCCGAATGCCATTTTGCCGGCGATGTTGAGGTTGAGCAGGTTGACGGCAGGAAAAGCGAAGGAAACGGGAGCGGTAGCCGCGCTGTCGTGGATCCAGCGCGGCAGAGCGAACGCGAGCAACGAAACGAACACGAGCAGGAGCATGATGCTGCCGGAGTTATGAAGCCACTTGGCAAGGCCCAGGCCCCGCGTGGCCAGAAGCATCAGCCCCCCGATCAACAACGCGGCGCATGCCGAGTTTGCGAAATGGCTGCTCGCGATCCAAGCGCCGGACGGGCCGGCCGCGTAGGCCGCGCTGTCAGTGATCATCGAGATCAAGGACGACAGGATGAGAATTGTCGAAGCCCAGGTGTTCAGGGCGACAAGAAAGCCGATCATTTCTCCGAAACGGAGCTTGGCCCATTGATAGAGTCCGCCTTCGAGCGGCATTTCGTTGTTGAGGTGAACGACGACAATGCCGGTGGGAATGTAAAAGAGAAAGACGGCGGGAATCCAATACATGAATTGCTGCGGCCCGAGCTTGCCGGCAGTGCCCAGCCACGTGAGGCCGACGATGTAGGCGAGCTGCGAGAGAACGATGTCGCCCAGGCGCAGCTCCTTGCGGAGGTCCCCGCTGTGGCGCTCGACTTCATGCTCGGCTTCGAGAAAGTGCTGTTCGCTTACGGCGTCGATCATGGGCGGATGCGGCGACCTCTTCGTGCAGGATTTGGCAACGGCGTGGCTGCGGCGAGCTCAGAATTTAAGAGTAACCACGTGGGGGCGGGCCGGAGATCGTCTGCGCGGAGATCGAGATAGGGATAG
Source organism: Acidobacteriaceae bacterium (assembly GCA_030040935.1). GTDB lineage: Bacteria > Acidobacteriota > Terriglobia > Terriglobales > Acidobacteriaceae > Telmatobacter. Next base: position 5,464 of record JASHSG010000284.1, read on the forward strand.
TCGCAGAAGTTCCGGGTCTTGCTGGAATGCTACCGTTGCGGCGGGTTCAAGGTAAAGGAAATTGTTGCCGGGCTCGAATGGCGAGAAAGAAAATTGAACCTCATCCCAGGCCTCAAAATCGAGAACTGAGGCACCCGCAAAAACAACTGCAGATCCTTCTCCCGCTCCGCGGGATCAGGATGACAGCGGCAGGCTTATAACAAAAAGGCCGCGCAATGCGCGGCCTTTTGATCGAACGGCAACGGTGATGAACGGCTAGCCGGCTTTTTCGAGCAGGCAGAGGGACAGATCGCGGCGCTCGACCATATCTTTCGTGATTTCGAGATCGCGGACGCGCTTGTTCGAGGGCAGGTGGTACATGAGGTCGAGCATCAGCTCCTCAAGGATCATGCGCAGGCCGCGAGCGCCCACTTTGCGAGCCATGGCTTCGCGGGCCACGGCGCAGGCGGCCTCCTGGGTGAAGTGGAGGCGGACATTCTCGTACTCGAAGAGGCGCTGGTACTGCTTGAGGATGGCGTTGCGGGGCTTGGTGAGGATCTCGATGAGCGCGGCCTCGTCGAGCTCATCGAGGACGCCGACCACGGGCAGGCGGCCGACGAATTCGGGAATGAGGCCGTACTTGATAAGGTCCTGCGGCTCGGTTTTGCGGAGCAGTTCGGTGTCGCGATGGGAGCGCGTGGTGGCCTGATCGGCATCGGCGTCGACGGTGCGGAAACCGAGGGCCTTTTTGCCGATGCGGCGCCCAACGACACGCTCGAGGCCGACAAAGGCGCCGCCGCAGATGAAGAGAATATTGGTGGTGTCGACGGCCGTGAACTCCTGGTGCGGATGCTTGCGGCCGCCCTGCGGAGGCACATTGGCGACGGTGCCCTCGAGAATCTTGAGCAGGGCCTGCTGCACTCCTTCGCCCGAGACGTCGCGGGTGATGGAGGGGTTTTCGTCCTTGCGCCCGATCTTGTCGATCTCGTCGATGTAGATGATGCCCTGCTGGGCGCGATTGACGTCGCCGTCGGCGGCCTGGAGGAGCTTGAGGATGATGTTCTCGACGTCCTCGCCGACGTAGCCGGCCTCAGTGAGCGTGGTGGCGTCAACAATAGCGAAGGGAACATCGAGCATTTTGGCCAGGGTATGGGCGAGCAGAGTTTTGCCGGAGCCGGTGGGGCCGATGAGGAGGATGTTGGACTTGGCGAGCTCGACCTCGTTGTTGCGGGCGCGGTTCATCTGAATGCGCTTGTAGTGGTTGTAGACGGAGACGGCAAGCTTTTTCTTGGTCTGGTCCTGGCCGATGACGAAATCGTCGAGGAAGCTTTTGACCTCAGTGGGCTTGGGGAGATGGCCGGCGGTGGTGGCGGGAACATCGCCGCCACTGCGATCGTCGTCGAGGATGGAGTTGCAGACGGCAACGCACTCGTCGCAGATGTAGGCGCGTGGATAATCGCTGGGCGAGGAGATCAATTTGGCTACTGCGTCCTGGGATTTATGGCAGAACGAGCAGCGCAGCGCTTCCTCCGGCCCTGTGCGCGTCTTCATACGTTACTGCTCCTCCTTCAAGAGTTTAGTCCAAAACCCGAAATCCGGCTACGTAGGGCGGCCGGGCTAAGTCCGCGGACGGTCGATGATTTCGTCGACGATTCCGTATTCCTTGGCTTGCTCAGCGTTCATGATGAAGTCCCGCTCGACGTCGCGCTCGATGCGCTCGAGCGGCTGGCCGGTATGGCGGGCAATGAGGTTGTTGGTGATTTCGCGGATGCGCAGGATTTCGCGGGCATGAATGTCGATATCAGTGGCCTGGCCGCTGAGGCCGCCCATCGAAGGCTGATGAATAAGAATGCGGGAATTGGGCAGGGCGAAGCGTTTTCCCTTTTTGCCGGCCAAGAGAAGGAACGCCCCCATGCTGGCGGCCTGGCCGATGCAGTAGGTGACCACGTTGTTCTTAATGAACTGCATGGTGTCGTAGATGGCGAGGCCGGCAGTGATGGAGCCGCCGGGAGAGTTGATGTAGAGCGAGACGTCTTTTTCGGGGTCCTCGCCCTGGAGGAAGAGCATCTGGGCGACGATTAGATTCGCGATCTGGTCGTCAATGGGGGTACCAAGAAAGATAATGTTGTCGCGCAACAGACGGGAGTAGATGTCGTAGGCGCGTTCGCCGCGACTGGTCTGCTCCACCACCATGGGAACCAATGCCATTCTTCTTCAGCTCCTAGCTTCCAGCCTTTAGGTGCTGGCTTTCTTGTGCCCCTTCGGGCTGTGTTTCAAAAGGGTTCCGGCGTTCTGGCGTCCGGCTGTCGGGCCCCTGGTTATGCGGGAAGGCGCTCGTACAGGATGGAAGCGGTCTTGTCACGCCTGAGCTGCTCCCTGATCCTAGCCAGTCCACCGTCTTTGGTCAATCGTACTTTCAGGGCATCAAGGGGCTCGCGTGACTGGATAGATACTATTTGCAATTCCCTGTCCAAATCCTCGTCACTAACAGTTATGTTTTCTTCACCTGCGATGCGATCGAGGAGAATATGGGATTTGACCTCGGTCACTGCGCTGTCACGCTGAGCGGCGCGGAGGCGCGCGAAGTCGAGCTTGCGCATCTGATCGGGCTGCATTCCCTGCGCTGCGAGGGCACGCAGGCCACGCTCGAGACGGGTGTCGATCTGGTCCTGAACCAGCGATTCGGGAACCGGGAAAGTAAACTTTTCACTCATCGCGGCAAAAAGGCGGTCCCTGGTTTCGGCCTCCACACTGCGGCGCTTGCGGGCGGCGAGATAATCGCGGACGCTTTTCTCGAGATCGGCATAGCTCTCGTAGCGGCCGAGCTCTTTGGCGAAGTCGTCGTTCAGCTCGGGCAGAGTGCGCTTCTTGATGGCCTTGACTTCGATGTCGTAGGCGACGGTTTTGCCGGCCAGTTTGGATTCGGCATAATCGGCGGGGTAGATGACTTCCAGTTTCAGCTCCTGACCGGGCCTCCTGCCGCGAAGGGCGGTGGTGAAAGCTTCGACGGTGTCTTTGCCGCCAATCTCGACGAGGGTGTTTTCGCCGCCGATTGGTTCAGGCGAAGCGGGCGTGGATTCGGCGGGCTCCGGTTCAGGCGGCGCGTCCAGGGAAGGCGCGCCGGCCGATGCGCGCTGAATCTGGCCCTTGTAAGAGATCTCGGCCCAGTCGCCGTCGGCGAGCGGCCGATCTTCCTCGACGGGCTCGATCGTGGCGCGAGATTCACGGAGATGGGCGAGCTCGTGCTGAAACTCTTCTTCAGTGACATCGACCGAAGGCTTATCGACTTTAACGTCCTTATAGCCCTCGATCGAAAAGGCGGGCAAATATTCGAAGACCGCTTTTACGTGAAGCGGGGTTCCATCTTCGACCGTAAGCTCAGTGACCTGCGGCTGGCCGACGGGACGAATGTTGAGTTCGGCGACCGAACTGTTGAAGCGCTGGGGAAGCAGGCTATCGATCACTTCCTTGCGAATGTCGGCCGCGAAGCGGCGGCGGATGATCGATTCCGGCACTTTGCCGGCGCGGAAGCCGGGAATTTTGGCGTATTTGCGATAGTTGGCGGCGACTTTGCGGAACGCCGCGGCAACTTCGTCCGCGGGAACATCGATGACCAGTTCGCGGGTGCAATCGGGATTGAGAACAGGGCCGTGCTGGTGGTCGTGGTTCGCTTCGGCGTGATCTTGTTCGTTGTGGGACTCAGCCGTTTCAGGTTTGCTTTCGAGGGTGCCGCTGGAACTCAAGATTCTACCTTCTTTTCGCCATCTGGCCGGGCGCGAACGCCGATGTTCCGGCCAAGGGTTGACGCTGCAGGAACACAGTGCCGCTGGGCCGGTGGAGTATCTTTCTCAATGGTACGGGGGTTTCAGGGAGGGGTCAAACCGGGGAATACAGGGGTCAGGGATCAGGGGTTCCGCCTACGCTAAAGCTGTCGCCAACGCTAAAGCTTTGGCGCACCGAGTCGGCGCAACAAGCAGGGGTCAGGGGGAAGAGTAAAGAGAGAAGAGAAAAGAGATCAGGGGCGGGGAGTGGCATGCAGGGATCAGAGACGGGATGAAATCCAAGGGACGGGGAGACCGACGAATGAATCGAATGAGGAACTACTGCTCGGCGGGGCCGGGCTTGCGAACGTAGGGCAGAAAGCGCGGATGCGAGGCGCCGCATTGGGCGAAGTTGGCGCGCGCTTGTTTCAGGCTCAATTGCCCGTTCACGGTCAAACGCACGTCAGCTGCGTCTTCATCTTCCTGGCCGTCATCTTCCCACCAGCACACCGGGCAAAGCTTCAAAGCGGCCGGCGCGTCCAGAGTTTTGTATCCGCAGCAGGGGCAACGGAAACGCAGTTCAACAGCAGAACCCACACCGAAATGGACGGAGAACCACCGAGCCGGATTACGGGACGCCGCGCCCATAAGACATTTGTCGGCGATTTGCGGCAGCGGGTTTGATTGCGCCTGACGCTCTTAATGACCAAGGTCACGCGAGGGGCGTGTTGGAGCCATACATCGCTCAGCCTTCTTCCGCTTCGCGGAGCCTGGCGATGACGGTGAAGTCTTCGAGCGTGGTGACGTCGCCCTTCACCTCGCCGTGCGTGGCGAGCTCGCGCAGCAGGCGACGCATAATCTTGCCGCTGCGGGTTTTGGGAAGAGCTTCGGTGAAGCGGATATCGTCGGGGCGGGCAAGCGCGCCGATTTCTTTCGTGACCCATTTGCGGAGCTCATCTTTGAGCGCGTCGGAGGGTTGGTTGCCCGATTCGAGGGTGACGAAGGCGGCGATGGCCTGGCCTTTGAGATCGTCAGGACGGCCGACGACGGCGGCTTCAGCGACTTTTGGGTGCGCGACGAGAGCGGATTCGACTTCCATGGTGCCGAGGCGATGACCGCTGACGTTGATGACGTCGTCAACGCGGCCCATAAGCCAGAAGTAGCCATCCTGATCCTGGCGCGCGCCGTCGCCGGTGAAGTAGCAGCCGGGAACGTCGGACCAGTAAGTCTTTTTGAAGCGCTCAGGATCGCCATAAATCGTGCGCGCCATCGAGGGCCACGGCTTGCGAATCACAAGAAGGCCGCCCGAGCCGGCGGGGACGGTTTCGAAATGGCCATTGGAGTCGGGGCGCGTGACGACTTCAGGCTGAATGCCGAAGAAAGGACGCGTGGCCGAGCCGGGCTTGGTAGGAATGGCGCCGGGAATGGGCGTGATCATGATAGCGCCGGTTTCAGTCTGCCACCACGTGTCCACGATCGGGCAGCGGTTGTGGCCGATTTTCTCGCGATACCACATCCATGCCTCAGGATTGATGGGCTCGCCGACGGTGCCGAGGAGACGAAGCGAATCGAGCTTGTACTTCGAGACGAACTCGTCGCCCCACTTGATGAAGGCGCGGATGGCGGTGGGCGCGGTGTAGAAGACGGTGACGCGATGGTCGTCGACGATCTTCCAGAAACGCGAAAAGTCAGGGAAGTTGGGCGCGCCTTCGTACATGAGGACGGTGGCGCCGTTCTGAAGCGGGCCGTAGACGACGTAGGAGTGGCCGGTGACCCAGCCGATATCGGCCGTGCACCAATAGATGTCGTCGTCGCGGAGGTCGAAGACGTATTTCGTGGTGATGTAGGTTTGGACGGCGTAGCCGCCGGTGGTGTGAAGGAGGCCTTTGGGCTTGCCGGTGGATCCGGAAGTGTAGAGGATGTAGAGCGGATCCTCGGAGTCCATGGGCTCGGCGGGACAGGTGGGCGCGGTTTTCGCGACGAGCGAATGCCACCAGTAGTCGCGGCCCTCGACCATGTTGACGGGCGAGCCGGTACGCCTGTAGACGACGACGTGCTTCACGGTGGGGCAGGCCGGCATGGCCTCGTCGACCGTGGCCTTGAGCTTGATTTCGTTGCCGCGGCGGAAGCTGGAGTCCTGAGTGAGGATGGCGACGCAGCCGCAGTCGGCCACGCGATCGGCGATGGCGTTGGCGGCGAATCCGCCGAAGATGACGGAGTGGACGGCGCCGATGCGGGCACAAGCAAGCAGAGCGATGGCCAGCTCGGGCGTCATGCCCATGTAAATGGCGACGCGGTCGCCCTTCCTGATCCCCAAGGATTTGAGGGCATTGGCGAAGCGCTGGACCTCGGCGTGGAGCTCGGCGTAAGTGAGGCGGCGAATTTCGCCCGGCTCGCCTTCCCAGATGAGGGCGGTTTTGCCGGCGCGCGCGCCGAGGGCGTGGCGATCGACGCAGTTGTAGCTGAGGTTGGTTTGGCCGCCGACGAACCATTTCGCCCAGGGCAGATTCCAGTCGAGAACCTTGTCCCAGGGCTTGAACCAATGCAGATCCTTAGCCACGCCGGCCCAGAATTTTTCGGGGTCTTCGATGGATTGCTTGTAGAGGGCCTCGTACTCTTCGAGGCTCTTGATGTGGGCCTTGGCGCTGAACTCGGTGGGAGGGGGAAAGACGCGGTTTTCGCGCAACGTGGAGTCGATATCGCGGTTGGCGACTGAAGCGGGCGTCGATGACATGCAGAAGTCCTTTAGGGAAGCGGTGCGTTGCGGTCCGCAAGGCGCTTGGGAGGGTCGCGCAGGCGGCAGATGCCCCGGCTGAAACTTTAGCGGGTGAGGCGCAGGCAGAGCAAGAGGCGATCAATCAAGCGTCCCGCCCGCGAGCCGGTTTTCGGCTGAATGCGGATCGTGCCACAGGTTAAGATCCGGGTTATGGCCCCTAAAGCGACTACGGTCTGGGTTGTGCTGGCAACGGTATGGGCCTTGGGGCAAAGCGCCGGGCACGACGCGCCTCAGGCAGCATCGCTCAGGTGGAGCCAGAACGAGACACAGCGGGCTGAGAAGACGATTGAAGAGACCTCCGCGCTGACGCCGCAACAGCGCACGGAGCTAAAGAACGCGATTTTCGAGTCTCTCAATAGAGGAGGCGATTGGACACAGGCTGCCGAAGATCGGATGAGGCAAGATGTTCCCGATACCCGCATCAAGCTGATCGATCTCGATGGGGACGGCGTTCCCGAGGTGATCGCACAGGCGTCAGGCACCTTTCTATGCGGCGCGACGGGAAACTGTTTCTTCTGGGTGGTCCAGCGAGCCAAGGGCCGCTACGAGATTCTGCTCCAGGCAATGGGAATCGAGAGCTTCGCCGTCCAGCCCACGAGCACAAACGGATTTCGCGATCTCGTGCTCGCGCAGCAAGAGGGAGCGGACCGGTCAGACTTGTTTTTCTATGCATTCTCCAACGGCGGCTATCACGAGACGGCCTGTTACGAGGCGCTGCTGGCGCGGGCGGTGGGAGGCGACCTGGTGCCGCTGAAGGAACCGATCATTACGCCC